>DAISJI010000104.1:3301-7870 GCA_036821585.1 Terriglobales bacterium | reverse complement strand
TGATTGTTGACGATAAGGAAGTCAATGTCCTTCTGCTCGAGAGGATGCTGCGCGGTGCCGGCTATGTTTCCATCGAGTCTACGACTGATCCGAACCAGGTCTGCGATCTTCACCGCAAGAACCGCTACGACTTGATCCTGCTCGATCTTCAGATGCCCGGCATGGACGGATTCCAGGTGATGGAAAACCTGAAGGAAATCGAAACGGGCGGCTATCTTCCTGTTCTCGTGATTACCGCCCAACCGGATCACAAGCTGCGCGCGCTGAAAGTCGGGGCGAAGGATTTCGTCAGCAAACCGTTCGATCTCGCGGAGGTGTTAGTCCGAGTTTACAACATGCTCGAAGTCCGCCTTGCATCTGGAAACGAAGATACTCTACGATCGAGTCGTGGCGGAGCAGAAGGTGTCGGAGCGGCTGCTGCTCAACGTGCTGCCTTGTGACATTGTGGAACGCTTGAAATTGCGCCCCGAATTCACGGTCGACAAATTCACGGAAATCATCGCCGATCGCTTTCCGGAGGTGACGGTATTGTTCGCCGACATCGTGGAGTTCACGAAATTCTCTGAGGGCGTGAGCGCCGAAGTTCTGGTGGGCCTACTCAATGATATTTTCACCCGCTTTGACGGTATCGCAGACAACCGTGGCATCGAGAAGATTAAGACTATCGGCGATTCTTACATGGCGGTCGCAGGACTGGCCCTGATTCCGCGGGATCACGCCGTGCGTGCGGCGCACATGGCGTTGGACATGATGGAGGCTTTGGCCCATTTCAATGAGGGCGGCTACAATCTGAAGGTGCGCATCGGCATCAACAGCGGCTCAGTTGTTGCCGGCGTCATCGGCAAACGCAAATTTCTCTATGACTTATGGGGAGACGCCGTGAACACTGCCAGTCGAATGGAATCCAACGGCGTGCCCGGCCGAATCCAGGTGACAGACTCAACTCGGTCGGAGTTGGGTGAATCGTTCCTGCTTGAAGAGCGCGGTGTCATCGATGTCAAGGGTAAGGGCGAGATGCACACATGGTTTCTGAATGGCAGGAACCCTAGCCTATGTTGATGCAGCCCTTTCCAAAACCTTAAATAAAGCACCTCCCCTGAAAAAAGTGGCGGGCGGCTTCGCGCGCGCAGTGGCGCGAGTTGCAGCACCTCGCGGCGGCCAATAAGTTCATGGATGTGCTGGACGTAGCACTGGAATTCAGGGATAAGGCGAAATCGTTCAAGGTGCGCGGCTTAAGCACGCTGGCGAGTTCGAAGTAATTTGCCGATTTGCTGATTCAAGAGAGAAGCCCCGGAATTTCCGGGGCTTTTCGATTGTGAGTCGGCAATTCAGCAAGTCACAGAATCAGCGAATCTATTGCGGTGGCGTCCGCGGCGGCCGGCCACCCATCATCCCGCCCATGTCCATCTTGGTGTAATCGGACGGCACTTCGAACAGCGACGCGGCCTGCGAGCCTTCCTTCAGGTTCTGCAATTCCCAAACTTCGCCTTCGCTGCCGACGTTCTTGATGGGGAAGTGCAGCCTCTGGTCGATCCATACGGTGTGGTTTTGTTTCGGATCGGACTTGCTGGTGAACTCCCATTTATCGCAGGAGCGACCGTTAACGGTCTCCGTTCCGAGTTTCTTGCAGGTAAAGTTCTCATTGGCAGAGCACGGGTTGGAGGGGTCCATCGGTTTGGCGTCGGGCATGCGCGGCCCGCGCCCACGGCCGCCTGCCATGTTGGCGTTCATTTCCATGTACATCTTTTGCTCGGGCATCAACATGTACATGGTTTTCTTGGGCAAATCGTTGATCATGACCGATGCGTGGCCGCCGGCATTCATGTCGAAGCGCATCTTCTGGCCGCCAAAATAGATCTTGCCGTTCATGCCTTCGCCGCCGTGGCCACTCATCTTCATGTCGGCCGAAAACTGCGGAATACCGGTGGGAATCTGCGCCGCCGCCATCACGGCGAGTATGACGACCGCGATACAACCCAGCACGAGTCTGCGTGTGTTCACCCTATCCTCCTAGTGTCGCCGCGTTCTGTGGAGGCCGCGCCCACGGCAAGCTTTGCGGCGGGAGAATTATATCGGCAGGCGAGAAACAAGCAACTGCACAGTCGCCAGTAGCCGGTCGTCAGTTGTCAGCGACGAGTTGTGACAGGCGATACGAATTGCCGGGAGAAGAATTGGGCACGGCGTGAGCCGTGCCTGTAACGAGGCAACGACAGAGCCTTAATGCAGTTCGCTCTTCTTCAGAAGAATCCCGGCAACCAAGGCGGCGGTCGCCGCCAGCAGCCATTCGATGCGCCATACCTGCACCGCCTGCCAGTCGAGCATCGTGTTCGCCGTATAAATAATCCCCGTGCCGATGGCCGCGATCCCACAGGCCGCGCCCGCGACCAGGCACCCCAACGACGCTGCCGAAAGCCCGATCGTTTCGCGGATACGGGTAAATTGCAGCCACTTGGTGAAGCTGCGCGACCCGTCTTCCGCAAGCGTTTCCCGTTCGGCTCCGCAAACATGGCAAAAGCGGGAACCAACCACGAATTCGGTGCCGCATTCCGGACAAGCCAGCGCCTGCGATTGCTTGGCGGCATCCGCCCGGGGGGGCTGCCAGTAATCTTGACCGACCTTTTGAACCGCTCCGTACATGGCTCCCTCCGCACCCAGGAATCGCACGACGGAAGCCAAACTTCGAAGAATTGGAAACAACTGAAAAGAAACGACTCACTGCGAGACGCTCAAGTGGAATTAGGAAACTGGCAGAGCAGAAATTACCCGTCGGCCGAAAATTGGTGACGACAACATGGGCGATTGTCCGTACTGTTTTCAGGAATGAATCGGAATCAGATAAACTGCCCATAGAACGCGATATGAGACCTTACGGCGGTTCCGGGCGGGCACACCTGTCGCGCACGGTCCTACTGTTTTTCATTGTTAGCATTGCAGTTACCTCAGCCTTGGCCGCCCCGACGAACGGTGTCGCCAAGCTCAGGTTTCGCCCCAACGACGCCGATACCCGCGCCGGTTTCGAGCACTTCTATAACCTCGAGTACGACCAGGCCATCCGCTACTTCGAAGCCGCCGTAACGAGCCATCCGAATGATGCTTTCGCCCTCAATCACCTGCTCTCCGGGGTGATGTTCCGCGAGCTGTACCGCATCGGCGCGCTCGACACCGAGCTCTACGCCCGGAATGGTTTCCTGACCAGTAAACAGTTTCCCATCGACGCCAAGGCCAAAGAACGAATCTTGGGCCTGATGGACCAGTCGCTGAAGTTATCGGAAGCGCGGCTCAAGAAAAATCCGGACGACGTGGACGCCCTCTACACCCGGGGCGTGGTCCGCGGGCTGCGCGCCACCTATATCGGCCTGATCGACAAATCCTGGTTTGCCGCCCTGCGCAGCGCGGTCGGCGCCCGGCACGATCACGAGCGGGTCCTGGAGCTGGACCCGAAGTACTCCGACGCCAAAATGGCGGTAGGTATCCACAACTACGTGATTGCCAGTGTCTCGTGGCCGGTGAAAGTGGCAGCGTCAGTCATAGGTTTATCCGGGAGTAAACAGCGGGGAATCCAGTATCTGTTCGAAGCGGGAGAGGCGGGAGGAGAAACCGCAGTCGATTCCAAGATCGCCCTCTCGCTGTTCTTGCGGCGCGAGCAGCGCTATCCCGAAGCGCTCAAGCTGGTCGGCGAGATGGCGACGGATTTTCCCAGAAACTTCCTTTTCCGGCTCGAAGACGCCAATCTCATGAACGCCGCCGGACACGGGCCCGAGGGCATTGTCGCCTTCCGCAAGATCATTTCCGACGACGAGGCCGGTACTTTCGCCAAGGGCCAGACACGCATGGAGATGGTCCACTATGGATTGGCCGAAGCGCTGCGCGGCCAGCGTCGGTATGAACAAGCCGCGCGCGAGTACGACGCCGTGGTAGCTTCCACGCGCATCGATCCCGACCTTCGGCAGCGGGCCCAGTTGGGCGCGGGTGAGATGTATGACCTGCTCAAGAAGCGCGATCAGGCGATCCAGCGCTACCAGGCACTGCTGGCCTCCGACAAGTCTTCCGATCATGCCGACTTGGCGCGGCGCTATCTCAAACAGCCGTATTCGGCGCAGTGAGTTCCGAGTGGCGAGTGCTGAGCGCTGAGCTGATAGGAGCCCAGTTCTTTTGTACCCGGCACTCTGAACTCGGCACTCGAAACTCGGAACTTTTTTCCGCCGACCCTCGTATCATTTACGGGAGGGGTACGCCATGTACTGTAACTACTGCGGAAAAGTGATCCAGGACGACGCCAACCTGTGCGCCTATTGCGGCACCCGCGTCGGCGGCGTGATTGCGCGCCACAAACTGGTCCGTCTGCGCGCTACCCGCAAGGTCGCGGGCGTATGCGCCGGTTTTGCCGAGTACTTTGACCTTGATGTGACGCTCATCCGCGTGGTGTGGCTGATCTTGGCGATCCTGACTTTCCCGGTGCTGCTCCTGGTTTATGTGGTTTGCTGGATCGTGGTTCCCGAGGAGCCGTTCATGCTTGCCTGCGCTCCCCCGGTCACTACGCCGGTACAGGGCCAGCGCGTCTAGCACAAT
>DAISJI010000104.1:0-3201 GCA_036821585.1 Terriglobales bacterium | reverse complement strand
GTATTTGTACTGAGCAGCACAGCGATTGCGCAGAAGAAGAACCAGAAACCGGCGGGGGTCGCGGGACCGTCCGTCGATGGGCACTTCGCTGATCAACAACCAACGCAACCGCAGTTTCCCGAGAAACTTTACGAGGGTATGCGCTATCGCCTGGTCGGCCCTTTCCGCGGAGGGCGCGTAGTGGCCGTCGCCGGCGATCCAAAGAATCCCAGCACCTATTATTTCGGCGCCGTTTCCGGCGGCGTCTGGAAAACTACCGACGGCGGCGCCACCTGGGGAGCGCTCACCGATAAAGAAAATCTCTGGTCGGTGGGTGCGATCGCCGTCGCTCCGTCGGCGCCCAGCGTGATCTACGTTGGTTCCGGCGAAGCTTGCATCCGCGGCAACATTACTTACGGCAACGGCGTGTGGAAATCCGCCGACGCCGGACGTACATGGAAGCACATTGGACTGGAAGACACGCGCCAGATCGGCCGCCTGCTTGTGCATCCGACCAATCCCGACATCGTGTTCGTTGCGGCGCTCGGCCACGCCTTCGGCCCCAACCAGGAGCGCGGCGTCTTCCGCTCCACGGATGGCGGCGCCACTTGGCAGAAGGTCCTGTATAAGGACGAAAACACCGGCGCGATCGATCTTGCATTCGACAACAACAATCCGCAAGTCATCTACGCCACGCTGTGGCAGGCCTATCGCAAGCCGTGGGAGATGGTGAGCGGCGGCCCGGGCAGCGGCCTCTACAAGTCCACCGACGGCGGCACTACCTGGAAACAGATCACCGGCAACGGATTTCCGAAGGGTACGCTCGGGCGCATAGGGATTACCGTTTCGCCCGCCAACGGCGATCGCGTGTACGCCATCGTGGAAGCTGAGCAGGGCGGCATCTTCTCGTCGAACGACGGTGGCGAGCATTGGACGAAAGTCACCGGCGATTCGCGCTTCACGCAGCGCGCCTGGTACTACGCGCATATCTTCGCCGATCCCAAAGATGCGAATACGCTCTACATCCTCAACGTCGGCGCCTTCAAGTCCACCGACGCGGGCAAGACCTGGACGACAGTGCGCGCGCCCCATGGCGACCATCATGCGCTCTGGATCGATCCCAACAATCCGCAGCGCCTGATCAACGGCAACGACGGCGGGGCGACGATCTCCACCGATGGTGGAAGAACGTGGTCAACCGTGCTGAACCAGCCGACCGCGCAGTTCTACCACGTCGCGACCGACAACCGCTTCCGCTACATGATCTACGGCGCGCAGCAGGACAACTCCACCATCGCGATTGCCAGTAGCACCGACGGCGGCCCGATTGACCGGCCCGATTGGTACTCGGTCGGCGGTGGCGAGAGTGGGCACGTGGTTCCGTACTTGCCGGATCCGAACATCGTTTTCGCCGGTTCCTACGACGGCCTGATCACGCGCTTCAACAAAGCTACTGGTGAACAGCAAGACGTCAATCCGTGGCCCGATAACCCGATGGGCTGGGGCGCGGGCGATTTGAAGTACCGCTTCCAGTGGACGGCCCCGATTGCGCTCTCGCCGCACGACCCCAGCACGCTCTACCACGGCGCGAACGTGCTCTTCCGCTCCACCGACATGGGTCAGAGCTGGACTCCCATTTCACCCGACCTGACGCGTAACGACAAATCCAAGCAGGGACCGTCGGGTGGACCGATTACCAAAGACAACACCAGCGTCGAGTACTACGGCACGATTTTCGCAGTCGCCGAATCACCGGTCGCGAAAGGGCAGATCTGGACCGGCAGCGATGACGGCCTGGTACAGATTACGCGCGATGCCGGCGCGCATTGGAACAACGTCACGCCCAAGGACCTGCCCGAGTGGGGCACGGTAAGCATCATCGACGCGTCGCCGCACGATCCGGGCACCGCGTACGTCGCCGTCGATCGCCATCGCATGGACGATAACGCGCCCTACATCTTCAAGACCGCCGATTTCGGCAAGACATGGACGAAGCTGGTGAACGGCATTCCCAACGGATCGTTCGTGCACGCCGTACGCCAGGACACGAAGAATCCCAAGCTTCTTTTCGCGGGTGCGGAAACAGGCGTGTTCGTTTCCTGGGACGCGGGCGCGCACTGGCAGGCGCTCAAGCTGAATCTGCCCACGGTTCCGGTGCACGACCTGGTCGTGAAGGACGACGACCTTGTCGTCGCCACGCATGGGCGGTCGTTTTACGTGCTCGACAACATCAGCCCTCTGCGCGAGATGTCGCCGCAGGCGGCCGCCTCCGATGTGTACTTCTTCAAGCCCGAGCCGGCGTTCCGCACCCGTGGTGGCCGTGGATTTGGCGGAGGTGGAGGCGGTGGCGGAAATCCGACCGCAGGCTCCAATCCGCCGGGCCCTGTCGTACTCGATTACTTCCTCAAGGCCGCGCCCAAGCAGAACGAGGAGGTCACGCTCGAGATCCTCGACGCGCAAGGCAAGGTCGTCCGCAAGTACACCAGCAAGGAACCGCCGCGCCGCCGCCGTCCGGCCGAAGCTGAGGTCGAAGAGGAAGGCCCGCCGCAAGTCGTGCCGCGCGTGCCGGTCAAGGAAGGATTGAACCGGTTTACTTGGGACCTGCGCTACGAGGCGCCCGCCAACGTCCCCGGCCTGGCGCAGTGGGGCGGACGTCCGCGCGGCCCCATGGCGATTCCCGGAACGTACCAGGCGCGGTTGACGGTCGCGGGCAAGCAGTACACCGCGCCCATCGAGCTCAAGCCCGATCCGCGGCTGAAGGTCGCGCCCGCGGATTACGCGAAGCAGTTCGAGCTGTCGAGCAACATCGCGCGCCGCATTAACGAGGCCAACCGCGCCGTCAACCAGATGCGCGACCTGCTCGAGCAAATGAAGGACCTGCGCGAGCGCTACCAGGAAAATCCGCAGGCCAGGGAAGTGCTCGCCGCCGCCGATGCGCTCTCGAAAAAGATCACGCCGGTCGAGGAAGAGATCGTGCAGACGAAATCGAAGGCCAGCGAGGACCCGCTGAACTTCCCCATCCGCGCGAACAACAAGCTGCTCCTGCTGATGGGCACAGTTGATTCCGCCGATGGCGCGCCCACGCAGCAATCCATCGCGGTCTTCGATCTGCTTAGCCAGCAACTGGACGCCTCGCTCGCCAAGTGGAAGCAGATCGAGGAAAGCGACGTCGCCGCCTTCAACGCGACCGTGCAGAAAGCAAACCTGCCGGCGTTATCGGTG
>DAISJI010000103.1:6378-7970 GCA_036821585.1 Terriglobales bacterium | reverse complement strand
CTGATAACTGACGTGTCCTTTCTCGACAAATTAAATCCCCAGCAACGCGAAGCGGTGGAGACCATCGAGGGGCCGCTGCTCATCCTGGCGGGCGCCGGGTCGGGGAAGACGCGCGTCATCACCTTCCGCATCGCGCACCTGATCGAGAACCTGGGCGCCGCGCCGGAATCCATCCTGGCCGTCACCTTCACCAACAAAGCGGCTGGCCAGATGGCGGAGCGCGTGGAGGAACTGGTCGGCGGGCGCTCGTTTGCCAAGCCGTGGATTTCGACATTCCACTCCATGTGCGTGCGTATGCTGCGGCGCGACGTGGAGTCGTTGCGCATCAACAACACCGGGTACACGAAGGATTTTGCCATTTACGACGAGAGTGACCAGCAGCAGGTGGTGAAGGGCGCGCTGCGGCGGCTGGGGGTGGACGACAAGCAGCTCACGCCGCGCACGGTGCTGTCGAAAATTTCGTGGGCCAAGAACCACATGCTCGATCCGCAGGAGGCGTACCTGAACTCCGGCGACGAGAAGGCGGAGAAGATTGCGCAGATCTACGAGATCTACCGGCAGGAGCTGCGCAAAGCGAACGCGATGGATTTCGACGACCTGCTGCTGGAAGCGGTGCGGTTGCTGAAAGTCGCGGAACCGGTGCGGCATTACTACAACCGGCGCTTTCATTATTTGCTGGTGGATGAGTACCAGGACACGAACCGTCCGCAGTACGAGCTGATGCGGCTGCTCTCGGGCGAGCGGCACAACGTGTGCGCGGTCGGCGACGAGGACCAGTCGATTTATTCGTGGCGGGGCGCGGACATCCGCAACATCCTGGAGTTCGAACGCGACTTCCCCAACGCCAAGATCATCCGGCTGGAGCAGAACTACCGGTCCACGCAGAACATCCTGACCGCCGCATCGTCGGTGGTGGCGAACAACATCCACCGCAAAGGGAAGAAGCTTTGGACCGAGCGGCAGGGCGGGCCGAAGCTCGGCTACTACGAAGCGCCCGACGGCGAAAACGAATCGCTGTTCGTCGCCGACACGATTGCGAAGTACCTGCAATCGGCGGCGGAGCAGGGCGAAAAGGGGCGGGCCGCGGTGCTGTATCGCACCAACGCGCAGTCGCGATTGTTCGAAGAGGCGATGCGGCGCTACCAGATGGCGTATCACGTGGTGGGCGGGTTCTCCTTCTACGAGCGGGCCGAGATCAAGGACATGATCTCGTACCTGAAGGTCGTGCAGAACCCGGCCGACACGATCGGCCTGCTGCGGGTAATCAATACGCCGGCGCGCGGGATCGGCAAAACCACGGTCGAGACGCTGGAGCGGATTGCGCTGGAGACGGGAACGTCGCTGTGGGGCGCGGTGGGAAACGCGGTCGAGAACGGACTGCTTCCGGCGCGGGCGGTGACGGCGCTAAAAACTTTCCGCGAAGTGATCGAAGGCGCAAGGGCGATGCTGGGCGGGACGTACCTGGAGTGGCTCGGCGACGCGGCGGATGAGAGCCAGAGCGAAGTCGAAGAGCGGGTGGTTCCGGAAACGACCGCAAGCGAAGATGCGAATTTCAGATTTGGGTGGGCGGGGGAAGCGCAAGGCTCCGACGA
>DAISJI010000103.1:2277-6278 GCA_036821585.1 Terriglobales bacterium | reverse complement strand
ACGATGCACAGCGCACCGCCACTACCGCCGAACTTCTGAAGTTCCTGCTCGACCGCACCGGGTACATCAAGGCGCTGGAGGGAGAGGACACGCCCGAGGCGTCCGCGCGCATCGAGAACCTAAAGGAACTGGTGAACGCGGCGATGGATTCGCGCGATCGCGGCGAGTCGCTCCAGGAGTTCCTGGACCACGCGGCGCTGGTGAGCGATGTCGATCAATATGACGCGGCGTCGCAAGTCACGCTGATGACGCTGCACTCGGCCAAGGGGCTGGAGTTTCCGCTGGTTTTCCTGGCCGGCATGGAAGAAGGGCTGTTCCCGCACTCGCGGACATTCCTCAATCCTGAAGAAATCGAAGAAGAGCGGCGACTGTGCTACGTGGGGATGACGCGCGCCATGGACCAGTTGGTGGTAACGCGGGCGCGCTTCCGGCGCCGGTATGGAACCGACATGCCGGAGCCGACGGTGGCATCACGCTTCCTGGAAGAAGTCCCCCCAGAGTTGATCGAGGACTTGGGATCGCCTGCCGGTAGCCGTGGCACAGCCGGTCGAGGGCGACCGGCCTACGACGACGATGGATCTCTGCACCCCGATTACGAAAACGAAGACCAGCGTCCGCAGTACGGGCGCCAGCAGAAAAAGACCTACGCCGGGCACGCTTACAACTCGATCGACAATATCGCGGAGTTCTTCGCCTCGCGGGGGAAGAAGTTTCCGCGTCCGAAAATTGACCTGCCGGAGCCAACCGGAAAGAAGGGATTCAAGCCCGGGCAGCGGGTGCGTCACCCGAAATATGGCGAGGGGACGGTATATCAGCGCGAAGGTGAGGGAGAAAACGCGAAGCTTACTGTAAAATTCTCCAGCGGCCTGAAGAAGCTGGTGGAGAAGTACGCGCAGTTGGAAAAAGTCTAAACAAGCTGTCAGCTTTCAGCCGTCAGTTCCCAAGAGTTCTTATTCCATCGAAGAGAGAATATGGCGAATACAAAAACATTAGCGAAGGATGAACGGAAGAAGGCAAAGCGGACGGCGCGGAAGAAGCGCGCAACCACGAGTCCACTGAAGAAGCGCACGTATCCGCGCGGTTCGGCAAAACGGAAAGTGAAGAAGATGGTGCGCGGCACGGCGAAGCGGTAAGGAACGGCCCTCGGTTGTCGGAATACGGCGATCGAGGGCTAGTTGTATTCGTGGACGGTTTCTGATTTGGGGTTGCAATCACCAAATCACAAATCACTCAATCACAAATGGCCATGTCCCAACTCTTTGCGCGGAAGTCGATCGACAAGCTGATCGCGGAGTCGGAAGAGCCCGAGCACCGGCTCAAGAAGACGCTGGGGCCGTGGAGCCTGGCGGCGCTGGGTATCGGCGCGATCATCGGCAGCGGCATCTTCGTGCTCACCGGCACCGCCGCGGCCGGCGAGTATTTCCAGGCGCCGAACCTGGTGCACGCACAGGTGCTGGACCTGATCGTGAACTTCTTCCGCACGGGCGGGACGAGCGGAGTGCTGATGCATGGGCGTCCGCCGGCTGGGCCCGGGATCGCGCTGTCGTTCATTCTCGTCGCAATTGCGTGCTCGTTCGCGGGGCTGTGCTACGCGGAACTGGCGTCGATGATCCCGATCGCGGGCAGCGCGTACACCTACTCGTACGCGACGCTGGGCGAGATCTTCGCATGGATCATCGGGTGGGACCTCATTCTTGAATATGCGGTCAGCAACGTCGCGGTGGCCGTGGGTTTCAGCGGATATCTGAAGGCGCAACTGGCGTCGTTCGGATGGGCGATTCCGGACAAGTGGTCGGCGCCAATACGCGCCGGGGGCGAGTGGACGGGCGCGTACTTCAACGTGCCGGCGTTCCTGGTGGTGATGGTCCTGACCTGGCTGCTGGTGCGCGGAGTGCGCGAGTCGGCCCAGACCAACAACATCATGGTGGTGGTGAAGCTGGGCGCGATCATCACCTTCCTGGTGGTAGGCGGAATGTTGGTGCGCCCGCAGAACTGGCACCCGTTTTTGCCGTCGGGCTTCGGCGGCGTGGTGACCGGCGGCGCGATCATCTTCTTCACCTATATCGGATTCGATTCCGTCTCCACCGCGGCGGAGGAGGCGAAGGCGCCGCAAAAGGACATACCGTTCGGGATCATCGCGTCGTTGATCGTGTGCACGATTTTGTACGTCGGCGTGGCGCTGGTGCTGCTGGGGATGATGCCCTTCCCGATGTTCCGCTCGGGCACGCAGGTGGTGCAAGTGCAGGTGACGAAGCCAACGCCCGCGCTGGAGCAGGGCGTGCGCAGCTTGCCGAAGGTGGCTTACGTGGACGCCAGCAACAACACGCTTCGGGTGGTGGTGGACGGCGGACGCGAGGAGGCGACGGCAACGGCAGGCGATATTGCGCGGCTGGCGGCGCAATCGGGCGGCGAGGTGCGGTCGAGTTCGGTGAAGAATGCTTCGGAAGCGCCGGTGGCGTATGCGCTCGCTGCTTTGGGCACCAGCCGCGTGTTCCAGGCGATTATCATCATCGGCGCGCTGACCGGGATGCTGTCGTCGCTGCTGGTGTTCCAGTACGGCCAGACGCGCATCTGGTTCGCCATGTCGCGCGACCGGCTGTTGCCCAGGATTTTTTCCGCCGTGCATCCGAAATTCAAGACTCCGCATTGGTCCACGTGGATCGCGGGATTGGCGGTAGGCATTCCGGCGGGGATTTTTGATATCGGCGACGCGGCGGATTTGTCGAACATCGGCACGCTATTTGCGTTCGTGCTGGTGTCTCTGGGTGTGATTTTCCTGCGCCGGAAGCAGCCGGACCGTCCGCGAGGATTCAAAGTGCCGCTGGTGCCGCTGTTCCCGATTATTTCGGTCGTGCTGTGCGGCGGGCTGATGACCGGGCTGACCGTCATCACGTGGATCCGGTTCTTCGTGTGGCTGGCCATCGGACTGGTGATTTACTTCCTGTACAGCCGGCGGCACAGCGAGTTCGCGGGAAGCTAGCCACGGATGAATACGGAGAAACAAGTCGATGGTCGACGGTCGACGGTCGTCGGCGAAAAACATACTCCAAGCAAATACATCCTCTCTCTGCCGAAAGCCGAGCTACATCTCCACCTCGAAGGTTCAGCTGATCCGGCGACCCTCTCCGAACTATCCCGCCACCACAACACGCCGATTCCGCCCGAGAACAACAACTACGGCGAGAGTCCTGACAGCGGCCGCGTGCTGAGTGAACAAGACGTGCACAGGCTGTACCAGTACCGTGATTTCACCGGCTTCATGATGGCATTCAAGGCGGTGACGGAGCGTCTGCGCACGCCGGAAGACTACGAGCTGATCACCTACCGGCTAATGCAGCGGCTGGCGGCGGAAAACGTGCTGCACGCCGAGGTGTACGTATCGGTGGGCGTGGCGCTGTGGCGAGGATTCGATTTCGATCCGATTTTCGAGGGCCTGGAACGCGGACGGCAACGGGGCGAGCGCGAATTCGGCACTTCCCTGCTCTGGATTTTCGATGCGGTGCGGCACTTCGGCGCCGAAGCGGTGGAACGCGTGGTGGACAAAGCGATTCAGTTCCGCGAACGCAACGTCGTGGGAATTGGAATCGGGGGCGACGAGCGGCGCGGCCCGGCGGAGTGGTTTCGCGACAGCTTTGCGCGCGCCAAGAAGCACGGCCTGCGATTGACGGCGCATGCCGGCGAAACGACGGGGCCGGAGTCGATCGTCGCAAGCCTGGAAGTGCTCGGGGCGGAGCGCATCGGACACGGCTTGAGCGCGGTGCAAGACCCGGAGTTGATGCGGCGCATGGCGGAGCAGAAGATCCCGGTCGAGATTTGCCTGAGCAGCAACGTGCGGACGGGATGTTGCGCATCCATCGAGCAACACCCGCTGAAGAAGTATGTTGATGCCGGAATGATAGTCACGCTCAACACGGACGACCCGGCGATGTTCGGCACTTCCCTCGCCCGCGAGTACCAACTGGCGCAGGATGTGTTTGGGTTTTCGGATGAGCAATTGCGCG
>DAISJI010000103.1:0-2177 GCA_036821585.1 Terriglobales bacterium | reverse complement strand
TGCACGCGGTGGACGTCGTGGACGCCGGGGATTTTGCGCACGCCGGCGATGATGCGCTCCAGGTGCTTGAGGTCGTCAATGTCGACGACGACGTCGATGGTGGCCTGGCTGTTGGCGGTGCGGGCTTCGATGTTGCGGATGTTGGTGCTCTGGTCGGAGATGATGGCGGTCATCTCTTTGAGCATGCCGCTGCGGTCGTCGCAGAAGACGGTGAGCTTGACCGGATAGCCGTCCCGACCATCTTCCTTCTGCGCCTTGGCCCACTCGACGGCGATGCGCCGGTCGGGTTCGTACATCAGGTTGACGACGTTGGGACAGCTCTTGGCGTGGACGGCTACGCCCTTGCCGCGCGTTACGTAGCCGACGATGTCTTCGCCGCGGATCGGATTGCAACAGCGCGCGCGATAAACGAGCAGGTCATCGTGGCCGCGCACGGTGATCGCCGATGTCGAGCCGCCGAAGACGCGGCGGAGCAGGCCGCCGGGCTTGTCTTCGGCCAGCGCAATGGTATCGGGCGCGGGTTGCTGGTCGGCGGTGGATGGCGAAAGACGGGCGAGCACCTGGCGGGCGGAGAACTTTCCGTAACCGATGGCGGCCATCAAGTCGTCGGGGCGCCCGAGGCCGAACTCGTTGCTGACCTTCTGATATTGGACTTCCTTCATGTCCTTGAGCGGCACGCGATACTTGCGCGCTTCTTTTTCGATCAGCTTGCGGCCGATTTCGATGGCGCGCTCGCGCTGGTGGACGTTGAGCCAGTGCTTGATCTTCTGGCGCGCGCGGCTGGATTTCACCAGGGCCAGCCAATCGCGGCTGGGCCTGTGTCCGGTCTGGGTGACGATCTCGACGATGTCGCCGCTACGCAGCTTGTAACGCAGGGGCACCATGCGGCCGTTTACTTTCGCACCCACACAGGCATGGCCGACCTCGGTGTGGACTGAATAAGCAAAGTCGATGGGCGTGGCGTCGCGCGGCAGGACCACGACCTTCCCCTTGGGCGTGAAGGTGTACACCTCCTCGGGGTAGAGGTCGATCTTGAGGGTGGAGAGGAATTCATTGGGGTCGCTGATATCGCGCTGCCACTCGACGACCTGGCGCAACCAGGCCAGGCGCTGCTCGTCCTTCGCCGTGACCGGGCCGTCCTTGTATTTCCAGTGGGCGGCGATACCGTCCTCGGCCATCTTGTGCATGTCCTCGGTGCGGATCTGCACTTCAAACGGCGTGCCGTTCTCGGCGATCACCGAGGTGTGCAGCGACTGGTAGAGGTTCGGCCGCGGCATGGCGATGTGGTCCTTGATGCGTCCGGGGACGGGCCGCCAGAGGTTGTGCACCATGCCGAGGGTGGCATAGCAGTCTTGCACCGACTGCGTGATGACGCGCACGGCGAGCAGGTCGTACATCTGGTCCACCGTGATGCGCTGCCGCTGGATCTTCTGGTGGATCGAATAGAAGCGCTTGATGCGGCTTTCCACGCGCGCCGGTATCCCCGCTTCCTTGAGCTTGCCGGTAATGATGCCCTCGAGTTCGTGGAGAAACGCTTCGCCGGATTTGCGGCGCGCCTCCACCGCGGCGTGCACCTGCTTGTAGGCGATGGGATCGACGTAGGGGAACGCGAGGTCTTCCAACTCGCCGCGTATCTTGCCCATGCCGAGGCGGTGCGCGATGGGAGCGTAGATTTCCAGGGTCTCGCGGGCGATGGCCTGCTGACGCTCCGCCTCGAGATGCTTGAGGGTGCGCATGTTGTGCAGGCGGTCGGCAAGCTTGATGAGAACGACACGGATGTCGTCCACCATGGCCAGCATCATCTTGCGCAGGTTCTCGGCCTGACGCTCTTCGCGGGTGGCGAAATCGATGCGGCTGATCTTGGTCACGCCCTCGACGATGTGCGCCACCTGCTCGCCGAACTCCGCCCGGATCTCCTCGATGGTGACCGAGGTGTCTTCCACGGAATCGTGCAGCAGGCCGGCCACGATGGCGATGGGGTCGAGGCGGATGTCGGCCAGGACGTAGGCAACTTCCAGCGGATGGATCAGGTAAGGCTCGCCGGAGGCGCGGGTCTGCCCGGCATGATGGCGGAGGGAGAAATCGTAGGCTTTCTGGATGAGGGCGAGATCGTCGTTCGGACGATAGGTGCGCACCACGTTCAGCAGCTCACGGTACCTCGTGAGGCGAAGCATGTT
>DAISJI010000102.1:0-8020 GCA_036821585.1 Terriglobales bacterium | reverse complement strand
TGATCTTCAATGCCTTGATCATCGTCGCGCTGATTCCGCTGGCGCTGCGCGGGATTAAGTACCGGGCGATGGGCGCGGCCGCGCTGCTTCGCCGGAATCTTTTTGTTTATGGCATGGGCGGCATCCTGGTGCCGTTCGTCGGGATCAAGCTGATCGACATGCTGATCACCGCCGTGCACCTGGCTTGAATTGAGGTTGGTATGAAGAAGAATTTAACGATCGCGGTGCTCATGACAATCGTTACCACAGTCCTGTTAGGCGTGGTGTACCCGCTCGTCATGACGGCCGTGGCACAAGTGCTGTTCCGCGACAAAGCGAACGGACAACTGATTTCGTGGGATGGAAAAATCATCGGGTCGCGCATCATCGGCCAGCTATTTACCGGGCCGGGCTACTTCCATTCGCGTCCTTCCGCCGCCGGTGATGGCTACGACGCAGCGAATTCCGGCGGGACAAATTTCGGGCCCACCAATCAGAAGTTGATTGACCGGGTGAAGCAGGATGTCGCGACACTTCAGAAGGAGAACCCCGGGCAACCGGTCCCGGTGGACCTGGTGACGACTTCGGCGTCGGGGCTGGACCCGGACATCACGCCCGCTGCGGCGCTATTCCAGGCGCCGCGTATCGCGCGGGAACGCAAAATGTCCGAGGCGCAAGTGACGGCGCTCGTCCGCGCCCACATTCAGCCGCGCCAACTCGGATTCCTCGGCGAACCGCGCGTGAACGTTCTCGAACTTAACCTCGCACTCAATCGGGTTACCCCCGAATGAAACAACAAATCACCTGATCGGCGCTCACTGCTGATATTGCCCGCGCTTGTTCTCTTGGGTACTCCCGCGGCGGTGGCGCAGCAAACCGTTTACAACGTTCCCAATAGCGACGTGCTCGAGCGCGGCAAGGTTTACGGAGAACTGGACGTAACCTACATGCCGCATACCGCCCTGCGAAGCTTCACGCCCCGCATTGTGATCGGCGTTGGACATCGCGTCGAGGTCGGTTTGAACGTGAACGGCTTGTCCGCGCCCGGGATTCCGCAAACGACTCTCGCGCCGACCATCAAGTGGAAAGCTTACGACGGCGGGAACAATGGATGGGCATTTCTGATCGGCGACGACTTCTTGATCCCAGTGCAGAACCGGACGTATCGCGCCGGCAATTACACGTACGCGGAGTTCACAAAAACCTGGCACACAAGAACGCGTGCGACCTTCGGAGCGTACATGTTCACCAGGAATGTCGTGGCCGCCGCGAATCGAGCGGGCGGACAGTTCGCCATCGAGCAACCGGTCACCAAACGCGTAACTCTTGCGGCCGATTGGTACACCGGCGATCATGCCCTCGGATACGTGACGCCCGGATTGATTGTGAAAGCAACCGCGAAGTTGACGCTCTACGGCACCTACCAGATCGGCAACCGGGCCGCGATGTCCGGCAACCATCCAATGCTGGTCGAGCTTGGCTGGAATTTCAACTGACGAGTCACACCTTCGCGCAAGAACTGCCGACCTTGGCGTCCGGCAGGCCGCACTTCCGCAGAATGGTCATGGCCGGACACCAGTTGGTCAGCCCGGATTGCAGAAGATTCAAGCCCACGAAAGCTGTGAAGAGGAACCAGTAAGGACTCACCCAGTAACCCAAAGCCAGGGACAGAAGCACGAAAGAACCTGCCATCAGGCGAACCGCGCGTTCGACAGTCATACGTGTACCTCTTCAGGAATCCGAACCGCGGGAATCTGTACGGCGGGCGTGTTCGACTCGCGGTGTTTTCGCTTTTGCGACATGTAGTAGAGCACGGGAACGGCCATGCGCGAGAGCACGGTCGAAGCTACTTCTCCGGCCATGAGCGCGATCGCCAGCCCCTGAAAGATGGGGTCGAACAAAATAACAGTTGCGCCAACGACCACGGCCGCGGCAGTAAGCAGCATGGGACGAAAGCGTACGGCGCCGGCATCGACCACTGCCGCTTCCAGCGTCATTCCCTGCTCGCGGCGCAGCTCGATGAAGTCAACAAGGATGATCGAGTTGCGCACGATGATTCCGGCGCCGGCGATGAAGCCAATCATGGAGGTCGCGGTGAAGAACGCTCCAATCATCGCGTGAGCGGGCAGGATGCCGACGAGCGTGAGCGGGATAGGCGCCATGATGACGAGCGGCGTCACGAACGAGCGGAACCATCCGACTACGAGGACGTAAATCAGCACCAGCACCGCCGCGAATGCCAATCCGAGATCGCGGAAGACCTCGACCGTGATGTGCCACTCGCCATCCCACTTCAGTCCGTAGCGATTCGTATGCTCCGGCAACGTGGTGCCGAAGTACTGCTCGAGCGCGTAGCCTTCGGGGAGTTTTACGCGGGCAAGTGTGTCCTTCATCTCCAGGATCGCGTACACGGGGCTTTCTTCGCCGCCAGCGATGTCGCCGGTTACGTACACGACGGGGCGCATGTTCTTGCGATAAGCGGTGGGATCGATGGTCGTCTGTTCGACGTTGGTGACTTCGCGCAACGATACCTGCCCGCCGGATGCGGAGGGCAGCTTCAGATTCTGCAACTCGTCGATTCCGGACCGTGAACCGCGCGACAGCCGCACCATGATGGGCACGTCCTCGCGCGATCCGCTGACATGCAATAGGCCAGCCTCGGCGCCGCTCAAACTCATCTGCACGGTGCGCGTTACATCGGCAGCGGACACCCCGTTCAGCGCCGCCTTGTCGAGATCCACCTTCATGTCGTACTTGACTTGCGGGTCCTCGACGTACCAGTCGACATCCACCACGCCCGGCGTGGAGCGAAAAACTTCCTTGACCTGCTTGGCAATTTCCGTGCGGCGCTGCGGGTCGGGACCATAGATTTCGGCAACCAGCGTCTGCAGCACAGGCGGGCCTGGCGGAACCTCGGCAACCTCAATGCGTGCGCCAAATTGCCGGCCGATCTTGTCCAACTCGGGCCGCAGTCGGCGCGCAATTTCATGGCTCTGCGCCGAGCGCTCGTGCCGATTGAGGAGGTTCACCTGGATGTCGGCCTGGTTCGGCTGGCGGCGCAGGTAGTAATGGCGCACCAGCCCATTGAAATTGTACGGGCCCGACGTACCGGAATAGATCTGGTAGTTCGCCACCTCGGGCTGTTGCGCCAGGTATTGCCCGAGGGCCTGCGCGACGCGAGTCGTTTGCTCCAGCGTGGTGCCGTCAGGCATGTTCACCATCACCTGGAATTCGCTCTTATTGTCGAAGGGCAGCATCTTCACCTTCACCCACTTGAGCGGGACAAAGGCAACCGCCATCAGCAGCAACACCACGACGCCGACCAGGAACATGGCGCGCTTGCGGCCATCCAAAATCAGCGGGTTCATGATGCGGCGATAGAAGCGCGTGGTCCAGCCCTCCGCTTCGTGATGATGGCCATTGCTGTCGGCATAGTGACGCAGCAAGCGCAGCGCCGCCCACGGCGACACCACGAACGCCACGATCAGCGAGAACAACATTGCCGCCGACGCGCCCACCGGAATCGGGCGCATGTACGGCCCCATCAAGCCGCGCACGAACATCATCGGAAGAATTGCCGCGACCACGGCGAAGGTCGCCAGGATGGTCGGATTGCCGACTTCATCCACGGCCTCGACCGCAACGTCCACCAGGTCGCGTCCACGGTTCTCCCGCAGCCGGAAGTGCCGGACCATGTTCTCGACGACCACGATCGCGTCGTCCACCAGGATGCCGATGGAGAAGATGAGGGCGAAGAGCGTGACCCGGTTCAGCGTGTAACCGTAGAAATAGAAGATGGCGAGCGTGAGGGCGAGCGTGACCGGAATGGCGAGCAACACCACGCCCGATTCGCGCCAGCCGAGCGCGAGTGCGATCAGCAGCGTGACCGACAAGGTCGCGATCAGCAGGTGCTTGAGGAGTTCGTCGGATTTATCTTTCGCCGTTTCGCCGTAGTTGCGCGTGACGGAGACGTTGAGATCGTTGGGCAACGTCCAGCCGCGCAGTCCCTGGACTTTTGCCAGCACGTTTTCGGCGATGACGCTGGCATTCGTTCCCTTGCGCTTGGCGACAGTGATGGTGACCGCCGAAAACTCGCCGCGTGGAGCTTTGGCATCGGCGCCCTTCGCATTCGCGAACATCACGTAGGTATCGGGCTCGGCCGGACCGTCCTCCAGCTTTTCCGCGACATCGCGCAGGTACACCGGCTTGCCGCCGTGCACGCCGACCACGACCTGGTTCAACTCGTCCGGGCGCGTGAAGAACCGGCCCGCCTCGACCTGTACCTCGCGGTTGTCACGCGCGAAGCTGCCGGCGGCGCCACGCTGGTTGGCTGCCCCAAGCTGCGCGACTACGACGCCGGGCGTAAGGCCATATGCCGCCAAGCGCGCCGTGTCGAGTACGACCCGCACCTGCCGCGGCTGGCCCCCGATAATGGCGGTCTCGGAAACGTCGTCGAGCTGCTTGACCTGGTTCTCGACCTCGCCGGCCATCGCGCGCAGCTTGTACGAATCGTAATTCGCTCCCCATAGCGTTAGCGCCAGGATGGGCACATTGTCGATCGAGCGCACCTTGATCAACGGCTGTGACGCGCCGGGCGGAATGAGATCGAAGTTCGAATACAGTTTGTTATAAGTGCTGATGATCGCGTCTTCTTCTTTCGTCCCAACTTTGAAGCGAACGATCACCAGCGCCGCGCCCGGATGCGAGATCGAGTACAGGTACTCCACGCCGGGAAGTTCACGCAGCAGTTTCTCCATCGGCACGCTGACGCGCTGCTCGATTTCAGCCGGAGAGGCGCCCGGCATCTGTACGAAAACGTCGAGCATGGGGACGACGATCTGCGGTTCTTCCTCGCGCGGCGTCTGCCAGATGCTGAACGCGCCGACCAACAAAGCGCCAATGATGACCAGCGGGGTTAGCTTGGACACAATGAAGGCGTGCGCGATCCTGCCCGCCAAACCGAGTGCGCGATTGGTGCCGGGTTCCGTCATCGAATTACCTTGCCGGCAAGATCGCGCGATCCCGGATCGGCGACCAATTTCTCGCCCGCCTGAAGTCCCGACAACACTTCTGAGCGTTTGTCGTCCGCAGGCGCAACCGTGATGTAACGCAGCGAGGCGATGCCATCCGGTCCCACCACGTACACGTTCTTCAACTGGCCGCGCGAAAGAACTGCGCCGGTTGGGACCAGCAACGCGTCGCGCGTGCCTTTCGGAAAGCGGGCGCGGCCGAACAGGCCGGAGCGCATGTCGGGCGCGGAAGGAAGATCGAGCTTCACCCTGAAACTACGGCTGCCGGGGTCCGATGCCGGTACGATCTGCGCGACCTTGGCAGCCAGTTGCTGCGCGGACGTGTCGAAGGAAACGGGCACGATGGCGCCCATCTTTACCGCTGCCGCCTGGCTCTCATCCACCGTGACTTCGAGCTGGTAGCGCCGCGTGTCTTCGATGGTCAGCAGCGGCATGCCCGGCGCGGCGATGGTGCCCAGGTCGCCCTTCTTCTCAGTGACGACGCCGTCGAAGGGTGCGCGGACGCGCGCGTATCCGAGCTGCGAGTTTGCCTGCGCCAGCGCCGCCCGGGCCTGCTGCTGGCCGGCGTGCGCGAATTCCAGCCGCGCCTGCGCAGCCCGCAAGCGCGCTTTCACTTCGTCGAACTCCTGCGCGCTGACCGAGTTCTTCTGCCACAGGCTCTCGTAACGCTTGAAGGTGGATTCGGCGAGGGTGGCGTCGCTCTGCACGGCGGCGGCTTCCTTGTCCGCCGCGAGCACCGCTCCCTGCGCCCGTTCAGATGCGGCACGCGGCTGGGCGTCGTCGATCACGATCAGGACCTGCCCGCGCGATACGCGGTCGCCTTCGCGGACGTTGAGCGCGACGATGTTGCCCATCATCTGCGCCGCAAGCTGCGTCGTCTGCGCGGCACGGACCGTGCCCACCGCCTCGACCACGTCGGGAATCACGGCGCTTTCAACGCTGGTAACTTTCACACCGGAGACGGTCTCGGGCGCCGCCGGCGCGGTCTTCGGCTCGGAAGAGCATCCGGCCGCAAAGGCAATCGCGAGTAGTACGGTTATTAAGAGCCAATGACGTTTCTTCATTGCGTCACCACCGGAGAGGTTGCGGTCAGCGCTCCGATTGCGAGTTGCAGCCGGGCGTAGCTGGTGCGGTAGCGGTACACGGCTTCCCAGTAGTCGGCCTGCACGCGGCGGCTTGCCTCTTCCACGCGCAGCAGGTCGGTGATATTGGCGAGGCCGGAGTCGTAGCGATTCTGGTTGATGCGCAAGCTCTCGCGCGCCTGTTCCGTCGCCACGCGCGCCACTTCCACCTGCTGCCGCGCGGAGTCGGAATCGTAGAAAGCGCGGCGGACTTCCAGCCGCACGCCGTTCTCCGCCACCTGGCGCATGGCGTTGACGCGGTCTTGCGTCGCTTTCTCGCGTGACAACTGCGCCGCCTTCTGTCCGCCGGAAAACAGGTCGAACTGAAGCTCCACGCCGCCGGTCCAGTTGTTTCCGCCACCGCCGGCGAAGAGCGTTGGATTATCGGCTTCCCACCCGGCGAATACGTTCAGCTTCGGGCCGAAGGCGGACTTCGCAGCGGATACACTTTTCTCCTGCGCCGACTGCTGGGAAGCGATCCGCTTCAGGTCGGGACGATCCACGAGCGCCCGCTGCTCGAGTTCGCCAAGGCCGTCGAGCGCCAGCGTCGCTTCCGGCAGCGCTTCGGCGGGCTGCCACACTCCGTCGGCTGCGAGTCCCATGGCATTGCTGAGTTGCGCGCGCGCTATCGCGATCTGGTTACGTGCCTGGATCAATTGCTGCTGCCGGCCGGCGGCGTTCACCTGCGCGCTCAGGAAATCCGACTGCACCGCCAGGCCACTTTCGTAGCGCGCCTTACTGCGCTGGAGGAGCGCGTCGGCTGTCTTATTCGCCTGCAGACCGACTTCCTCCTCGCGCAGGGCCAGCAAGAGCCCGTAATAGGCTTCGATTACCTGGAACACAAGCTCCTGGTCGGTGCGCTCCAATTGCCGCGACGCAGCGTTTTGCATGTCGCGCGCGCGGCCGATGTTCTTGTACTTGGCAAAGGAATCGAAGACGTTCCACTGTCCCGCGAAACGCGTACTGAAATTGCCGATGGAATCCGGCGTGTTCAGCCGGTTGAGCGCGAAGTCGGCGGCGGTAAAGCGCTGTTGCCGCAGGCGCGTACCAAACGCGTACACCGGATCGTTGCCGCGCATGGCGGTCTCGGAGAAAACGATGCGCGGCAGCAACGCCGACTGCGCTTCCTTCACGCCGGCAGAGGCGGCATGCGTATCGGCGATCGCGGCCTTGCGCAGCGGATTTTTCTCCAGCGCGATCTCCACCGCCTGCTGCAGCGTGATCGGCGAAGGCGGAGGGCCCTGCGCCCACGCTGCCGTCGCTAGCAACATCACCATTGCGATAATCGGGCGCATAGTCCTACCGCGCTCCGGCCATCGCGGGAACTTCCACAGGAACGATTTCATAGGTGGTCGTGAATTTCGCCGTCTTATTCACCATGTTGCCGACGGAGCAGTACTTCTCCTCCGACAGCCGAATCGCATCTTCCACCGCCGCCGGATCGACGTCGTGCCCGGTGATGACGTGGCGGATGCGTACGCCGGTGAACACCATCGGCGCTTCCTGGGCCTGGTCCGCCTCGACGAATACCTCGTAAGCGGTGACCTGTTGGCGCTTCTTGCGCAGGATGGTGATGACGTCGAATGCGGTGCAGCCCGCTAACGCCGCCGCAACGACTTCTATCGGCTTGGGACCGCTCGCTCCGTCTTTGTCGTCGAGAAGAAAATAATGTCCACCGCCGGTGCGCGCGACAAATTGACGTTTGCCCTGCTGCGGCTGCGTGAGAGTAACTTTCGCTTCGATCATGATTGCCTCCGATTCCCGCTGCAAAACAGTCTAGGAGCCTGCCAGCAGCAGCATTGTGCAGGAATGCTTACCCATGAAACGCTGCCGCCGGGGCAAGTGTTACAAGAAAATTGAGCGCCGCTGGAGCGCGGTTCCAGAATGGGA
>DAISJI010000101.1:0-8024 GCA_036821585.1 Terriglobales bacterium | reverse complement strand
CCGTAATCGGTAATGTCCTCGCCCGCCACCCAGACCCGCCCCGAATCCGGCTTGAGGAAGCCCATAATGTTGTGCAGCGAGACGCTCTTGCCCACGCCACTGCGCCCCAGGATGCACACCGTCTCGCCGGGCTCCACTTCGAAGCTGACGTCATCCAGCACCCGGTGGCTGCCGAACGCTTTGCTGACGTGCTGAAACTCTATATACGGTTTCTGGAAATCGTTCATTGCCGGTTCTGGGCCCGTGCGAAATCCTCGGGCGTATTCAGATTGTCGAACATTCGGGGATCAAAAGCCAGACGGATCAATTCCGCCTCTTCGATCCGCCGGACGGTAGTATGACAGAACAGCGGGTCGATCTTGTTGTGTCCGGCACGGAGAGCGGGTTCGGCGAGGGCGAGAAATTCGCGCCGGTACACCGCGCACAGCGGCTGGAACCTTCCACTCACGTAGGGAACTGTGACCGTCGTACCACGGCGCACGGCTTCCGCCACCAGGAAATGCAGAAACTCGGATGTAAGGAACGGCGTGTCCACGGACAAGATCAGGTTCAAGTCGGTTTTCGTAGCCGCCAGCGCCGCGTGAATTCCGCCTAGAGGCCCGCGAGCGGGGTAGGTGTCTTCTATGGCAACCGGCCCATATTTTTTTCTCGAACCGGCGATTGCAACCTGCTCGGTGATGCTCCGCGCCAACTCTTGGGCGCGCTCGAGCAGCGTCTGCCCATCCAGGCGGAGCAGCGCCTTGTCGCGCCCCATGCGGGAGCTGCGTCCTCCGGCCAAGACAAATGCGGATAGGTCAGCCACGGCGGAATCATACAATTCCATCCGTAGAGCACCGGCTTCCAGCGGGCAGACGAGAGGGTCTTCTGCCCACGGAGGCCTGTTCCCGGAGGGTAACCACTTATTAACCCTTCTGTGCTACAATCCCGGCTCGCAACTGCCTGCTTGAGCGACACTGCGCGCTGTCGCGGCCTCTCCGGACGCGGCGGGACGGCTCCCAGATGAACATCCGCCGACGGCTCCTTTACGCAATACTGATCCTGGCCTCGATGACCTCCATCGCGGTCATTGGTTACCGGGTGCTCGGCGGCCCCAAGGTCAGCCTCCTCGATTCCGTTTACATGGCCGTGATCACCCTGGCCGGCGTCGGATACGGGGAAATCATCGACACCAGCCATAACCCTCTGCTCCGCCTGTTCAATATGTTCGTGGTAGCGGTCGGGGTGATGATCACCGTGTACGTCTTTTCCGTCGTCACGGCGTTCCTGGTGGATAGCGAAATCCATAATCTTTTCTGGAGGCGCACGATGCAAAAGCGCATCCGCAACTTGAAGGAACATTTCATCGTCTGCGGCCTCGGCGACACCGGCCGCTATGCGGTGGAAGAACTTCACAAGACCGGCATGCCCTTCGTGGTAATTGAAAGCCACGAAGACAACATCAAGCGCTTTAAGGACCACGAGAGCGGCACCTACAAGGAGATCCTGTACGTCATCGGCGACTGTACCGACGAGATGACGCTGGACGCCGCCGGGGTGGAGCGCGCCCGCTGCGTGATCGCCGCCGTGCAGTCCGACAAGGACAACCTGGTCACCACCGTGGTCGTACGTCAGAAGAACCCGCGCGCCCGCATTGTGGCCCGCTGTAGCGATGTTAAGTTTGCCGACCGCGTTCTGCGCGCGGGCGCCAACACCGCGGTTTCCCCCAACGCCATCGGCGGACTCCGCCTGGCCAGCGAGGCGCTGCGCCCGCACGTCACCAGCTTCCTCGACCTGATGCTGCGGGAGAAATCACGTACCCTGCGCATCGACGAAATCGAGATCGGCGACAACTCACCGTGGTGCGGCAAGTCGCTCGAGGAGATCCGTTTCCGCTCGCTCTATCACCTGATGGCGCTGGCAGTAAAGACCACTACGGACGAGGGCAGGCAGGATTTCATGGTGAATCCATCAGAGAACCTCAGCCTGCAGGCAGGCACGGTGGTGATCGTGATGGGCGACGTGGATGAAATCCGGCGCGCTCGTGAGGATGCAAAACACGCGCTGCACGTGCACGCGGCGACCCCGGTCAGTTAGCCCTGTCGGCGTTCAAGTCGGTAGGCGCCCAGAGGATCTCCAGGCCGATGATGCGCCCGGTCAGGTCGAGTTCCAACCGGCCGGCGGCCAGCGTCACTGCGTCTCCGTTCAAGCCGGGAAAGCTGACGTACAGGCGGGGATCGACGTAGCGCGCGTTGTCCGAGTCCCTGATGAAATCCAGGGCCACCTTGTTACGAAGAATTTTTGGCAGTTCGAAATTGAAGTCGGCCAGGTCCCCGGTTTCCGAGAGCGACACCGCGACTTCCACCGGCACGCGCGTCTGCACCTCCTCCTCTTCGAAGGTGCCGTTGACGTTGAAGGCCACGTAGTACTGGTAGCCCGTCTGCGGATCGAAATCGCTGCGTTCGACTAAAATGGACATTGTCCGATCCGGCCCCGGGGGCCGCTTTCCGATTGTAGCGGACTCTTTTATCACAGTGCTTCGCCCGGCAGGAACCAAAAACGTGCGCCGCCGGACCTACGGAGATTCAATGTACAAACAGTCGCAGGCCCGGGCCATGCATCTAAGTTACAGAGCTATCATTACCCCAGGAGCATAAATATGAAGGCGAAAAATTCGCTGTCAATTCTCGCGCTCTGCCTGGCGCTGTCGTTGGCTGTCGCTTGCTCCAAGGGCGCCAGCGACGCCCAGATTTCGGGCCAGGTGCAAACCAGGATTGCTTCCGACGGCAATATTCAGAGCAAACAGATTAGCGTGCAATCCGCGAACGGCGTTGTGACCCTGTCCGGCAATGTCGCTACCGAGATGGAGCGCACCTCGGCAGCCAACGACGCGGCCACCGTTTCCGGCGTTAAGACCGTCATCAACAATTTGCAGGTACAGCCGCTATCGGCGCAGGCAATTCCTGCTGCGCCAGCGCCAGCCCCGACACCGATAGAACCGCCGCGGCGCGCGAGCGGTGCGACCCAGCGTCAGACCCCTCCGGCGCGCACCTCGCGGCAAAGCGCCGCTTCCGTTACCGACAGAACAACGACGACCCCGCAGATGGCGAACAATGCAACTCCTGCACCGGCGGCGCCCCTACCGCCCGCCAGGCCGGCGACGGTGACCGTACCCGACGGAACGGAGATATCGGTCCGCTTGATCGATCCGCTGGACTCCGAAAGGAACCAGGCGGGCGACACCTTCCACGCCACGCTGGCCCAGGCGATCATGGTCGGCGATGAGATCGTGATTCCCAGTGGCGCCGACGTTGAGGGGCGCGTGATCGAGGCCAAGAACGCCGCCCACTTCAGCGGATCGTCGTCGCTCACGGTTGAATTGACGCGCCTGATGGTCAACCGCAAAACTTACAACCTTCAGACCGACCAGTGGTCAAAACAGGGAACCGCGCGCGGCAAGAATACCGCCGTCAAGGTTGGTGGCGGCGCGGCGCTGGGCGCAATCATCGGCGGGATCGCGGGCGGCGGCAAGGGTGCGGCGATTGGCGCCGGCGTCGGCGCCGGTGCGGGAACGGGCGTGCAGGCGGTAACTCGCGGTCAGCAGACTCAGTTGGCGTCTGAAACCGTGCTGAACTTCCGTCTGCAGAACTCGCTCACGGTCACGCCAACGTCACACCGAAACCGCGAATAGCCCAGGGTGTTAAAAACCAAGAGCCCCGGACCTTCCGGGGCTTTGTTGTTTTCGGGTGCTCAAAACTTACGAAACTTCAGCCCCGTTCGACTCGTCCGGGTCTTTTTCCAGCAGAACCGAGAAGAACTTATACGCACACAGGGGAATGGTGATCAGGCATCCGGCAACGCCTATCGCAAACAGCCCCACCAGTATGTGTGCGCCCAATTCCGTAAGGCTCATACGCAGATGCTAGCACTCTTTCGAATGGGGAGATTGCGATTCGTGAAATGCCGCGCCGCGACGGGTTAGTATGGGCACATGACGGAGCGGCTCTACTACACCGATCCCACGCTGCTGGAATTCGACGCGCAGATCGTCGACTTCCAGCCGGACGGCAATCGTGTACGGATGGTCCTGGACCGCAGCGCCTTCTACCCGACCAGCGGGGGCCAACTGCACGACACCGGCTGGCTCGGCTCTGCTACCGACGAGGTTCGTCTGCAGATCGTGGAAGTCGCGGAGGCAGATGACGGTACGGTGCTGCATCTCATCGATCCGGCCGGAATGCAGGTCGGAATCGCAAAGAACTCGTTGCTCCATTTCGTCGTCGACCGGGACCGTCGCCGCGATCACATGCAACAGCACACCGGTCAGCATCTGCTCTCCGCCGTGTTCCTCTCGTTGTTCGGCGCGCCCACGGTCTCCTTCCACATGGGCGACGAAACCTGCACCATCGACCTGGATACCAAGGGGCTCTCCGACCAGCAGGTGCGCACGGCTGAGGCGCGCGCCAACGAGATCGTCGTCGAAGATGTATCCGTCGAGATCCGCTTCGCTACCCCGGACGAGGCGCGTGCCCTGGGCGTCCGCAAGATTCCCGGCCACGTGGAAGACAAGCTGCGGCTGATCGAAATCAAGGGGCACGACTTGAATGCCTGCGGCGGCACGCACGTCAGCCGCACCGGCGAGATCGGCGCCATCCTGTTGCGCAAAATCGAGAAAGTAAAGCAGGGCATGCGGGTGGAATTCGTCTGCGGCAGGCGCGCGGTGGCGACGGCGCGCCAGGACTTCGACACCCTGACTTCGGCAGCGGCGCTGTTTTCTTCTCACCTTCACGATGTGCCGGTGCAGATTCGCAAGACCATTGACGACGCCAAGTCGGCAGGGAAGCGTGAATTCAAGCTACAGGAGGAATTGGCCGAATTCGTTGCCCTCCAGGTGCTGTCGGAAGCGCCCCAACGCGGCGGCGTGCGCGTGGTGCGCAAGCGTTTCGACGATCGCGACCTTAACTATGTCAAGCTGCTGGCGCAGCGCATCGTCCGCCGGCCGAATGCGGTGGCGCTGCTGGCCTGTAACCAGCCGCAGCCGTCGCTGGTCTTCGCCCAGTCGGCGGGAGGTCCATGCGATATGGGCGCGTGGATGAAGGAAGCAATGGCTTCGCTGGGAGGACGCGGCGGGGGCGCACGCGACATGGCCCAGGGCGGCGCACCCGCCGGCGCCGATTTGGGCGCAGCGCTGGATGCGGCTTTAGCCCGGATTCCAGCCTGATTTCCTGCTAAATTACGAACTCAGATGGACAAACTGGTCGCAATCAACCTGCTGGTGCAACTGGGTATCGCCGCCGCGATCGCCAGCGCCCTGGTGCGATCGAAGGAATTCAAGGCCCTCCTGTTTTTGCCTGTCCGCACCGCCACCCAGACCATCTATCTCGTCCTCTGGATCTGCATACCGTTCAGTCTCGGGGTAGTGGTCCGCTTTAGCACCCCAAACTTCCTCGCTGCCGACTTGTCATTTGAAGCGGCAATTCTGATCGGCGTGGTCGGAGGCCCACTGGCCGGCGTGATTGGCGGCATCAGCGTGGGCTTGCCGGCGGCCGTACACAAAGAGTGGCTGGCGATGCCGGTATGCGTGTTGGCGGGCGCTCTGGCTGGAGTGTTGCGCCGGATCGCGCCCAGCGAGGAAGATGTTTGGTCGTTCACGCCCTTTGTCGATCTCAGCATCTACCGCTGGTTCCACCGCAACTTTCCACGGCCCACGGTGGACTGGCAGATCGCGTTGCTGACCCTCATCCTGGTGTTGCGCTTCATCCGCACCGCGCTGCACCGCTGGTCCCCGGCGCACCTGTTCATGCTCGACAGCAACAGCCTGTTGTTGCAGGTCGGTATCTTTGCCGTGTCGGTTGCGGCCGTCGCCATCCCGCTGAAGATCTGGAACAACGCGCGCATCGAACGAAAGCTGGAGGAGCAGGCGCGCATGCTGCTGCAGGCGCGCCTGGAAGCGCTGCAAAGCCAGATCAACCCGCACTTCCTCTTCAATACGCTGAACTCCGTCGCCTCGCTGGTGCGATTCGACCCCGATACCGCCCGCGGCGTCATCATCAAGCTGTCGAATATCCTGCGCCGCCTTTTGCGCAAGGGAGACGCTTTCGTGCAACTGCGCGAAGAATTCGAGTTCATTGACGATTACCTCGACATCGAGGTCGTGCGTTTCGGACGCGACAAGCTGCGCGTGGTGAAGGAACTTGAACCGGAATCGCTCGACGTCGTCGTGCCCGCCATGCTCATCCAACCGCTGGTGGAGAACTCCATCAAGCACGGCCTGGCCCCTAAGATCGAGGGTGGAACCATCTTTCTGCGCACGCAACTTCGCGAAGGGCAAGTCACCATCGAAATTCAGGACGATGGCGTGGGCATGGGCGCAGCTCAATTTCTGGAGCCGCCCACCGGTATGGGTGGCAGTGGCATCGGCATGGCGAACGTTGCCGACCGCCTGAAAGTCCTCTATGGCGACACCGCTCGACTGACCATGGAGGCCGTTCCCTCGGGCGGGACTATGGTGCGCATCACCCTGCCGGTAGTTCAGCCCTACGAAGCCGGCGTTTCCGTGGCGACCGCCTATTCGGAAGCACGGTCGAGCACTTCCCGATAATACTTTTCGTATTGCGGAATGATCTTGCTGGCGCAAAAGTGTCCGCGTGCCGCGATGCGCGCCTCCTCCGCCATGTGCTGCAGCTTGGACTCGTCGCTGAGCAGGTCGATCGCCTCTCGCGACATGGTATCCACATCCCCCACCTCGGCCAGGTAGCCGGTCTTTCCGTTTTCCACCACTTCCGGCAGGCCGCCGACGTTGGTCGCGATCGGCACTACCTTGCAGGCCATGGCTTCCAGCGCCGCCAGTCCGAACGATTCCAGTTCGCTGGGCAACAACATGATGTCGGCCACGGCGAGTTTCTCGTGTACGCGGTCCTGTTTGCCGAGGAAGATGACACGGTCGTGGATTTTCTTGTCCATCGTCATCCACTCGGCCCGCGAGCGGTCGGGACCATCGCCGATGAGCAACAGCTTGGCCGGGATTTTCTTCTGCACGCGATCGAAAATCTCGATCACGTCCTGGATCCTCTTCACCGGCCTGAAATTGGATAAGTGCACCAATAGCCGCTCATCGTCTTTCGCGTACTCGCGGCGACGCTCGGCCGCACCCGCGTCGCGCGTGTACAGGTCGCAATTCACGAAGTTGTAGATCACGCGGATGCAATCGCTGATCCCGAACTCCTTATTGGTGCGGTCGCGCAGGTACCTGGAGATCGCGGTCACGCCGTCGCTCTCCTCGATGGAGAAGCGCGTGATGGGCAGGTAGGAGCGGTCCTGCCCGACCAGCGTGATGTCGGTCCCGTGCAGCGTGGTGACAAACGGCAGCCGCTTGCCGGCACGCCGCAGCATCTGCCGCGCCAGGTACGCGCTTACCGAATGCGGGATCGCGTAGTGCACGTGCAGCAGGTCGAGCGAGTAGATCTCCGCCACTTCCGCCATGCGCGTCGCCAGCGCCAGGTCATAGGGTGGGTAATCGAATAACGGGTAGTGCGAAACCTCGACTTCGTGAAACGAGATGTTCTGATGGCTATCCGTCCCCAGGCGGAAGGGAGAGGAATAGGTGATGAAATGGATCTCGTGGCCGCGTTGCGCCAATTCGATCCCCAGTTCCGTGGCGACCACCCCGCTGCCGCCGTACGTCGGATAGCACGTGATGCCGATTTTCATGTAGGTCCTAAAAATATATCATTTGGATTCGCCAGACCCACGCGCGATGCAGAAAGGGCCGTTGGAAAGCGCGGATGCATTTGTTTGACCGTTCTTTTCAGACTACCGTATACTGCTCTTGAGCCCAACCAGTGACCCTCTCAGTGCGGGTTCCATTACGCCGCAGGCGTTATGGGGTTGCACAAGGGGCGGTTAGCTCAGTTGGTTAGAGCGTCTCGCTTACACCGAGAAGGTCGCAGGTTCGAGTCCTGCACTGCCCACCAATCTCCTGCTTTGCGCGGCCGGGGACGTAGTTCAGTTGGTTAGAACGCTGCCCTGTCACGGCAGAGGTCGCGAGT
>DAISJI010000100.1:2921-8145 GCA_036821585.1 Terriglobales bacterium | reverse complement strand
GTCCATGCAGCGCGCCGCCAGCACTCCCCGCGTGACTTCCATTTGATGATTGAGTTGGGGATGGTTCAGCACCTGCATGACGCTGCCGACCGCGCCTGCTTTCGGGTCGTCGGCGCCGTACACCAGCCGCTTCAAGCGCGCGTGGACCAGCGCCCCGGCGCACATCGGGCAGGGCTCGATGGTCACGAACATCTCGCAGTCCAGCAGACGATGATTGCCCACCGCTGCGCCCGCCTGCCGCAACGCCAGGATTTCGGCATGGGCCGTAGGATCGTTGTCGGTGAGATTGCGATTGGCGGCCCGCGCCACGATCTTGCCATCCCAGATGATGACCGCTCCGACCGGCACTTCGCCCAGTGCTTCGGCACGGCGCGCTTCGCGCAGCGCCTCTTCCATCCACAGTTCGTCGGAACGTTCCTGCATCGTGGCGAGCGTATCAGTTCGTAGTTGTAAGTTGAAAGTTGTAAGTTCGCGAATCTTCGACTCACGATGCCGCATCCGACGCAGTACTGAGTCAAATCCCAGGTACCGCGGGCGGATACTGGATTTCCGCCCGGCAGTCGGTTAGAGTTCACATCGTGGGGATGAAAAAAGCACTGAATCGGTTATTTTTTACGGACCTCATGCGGGGCATGTCGCTGACCTTTCGCTACCAGGCGCCGAAAGAGGTCTATACCGAGCAATACCCGCTGGAGCGGCCGCAGGTGGCGGAGCGCTACCGGGGCGCGCCTCGGCTGAACGTCAATCCCGAGACCAACGAGACGCTTTGCATTGCCTGCGATCTCTGTGCGCTGGCCTGTCCGGAGCACCTGATCATGGTGACCTCGGAGCGCAATCCGAACACGCGCCGCAAGGAACTCACCAACTTCACCTACGACCTGAGCCGCTGCATGTTCTGCGGTCTTTGCGAGGACGCGTGTCCAACCGACGCGCTCGAGCTTTCACAGGACTTCGAGTTGGCGAACTACACCCGCGAGGGCGCCATCTGGGACCGTCAGACGCTGGAAAACGGGCCCCAGCCGGTGAAGTACACGAGATAGACTCAGGGCTTAGGGCTTCAGGGAGAGCGCTGCTGACATCGGCAGCGCTTTTCAGTTTTCAACTCAATTTTCCTGATGCCCAAAGCCTAAAGCCCGGGCTGCTGCTGCGTCATGCAGTGGATTGCGCCCAGGCCCCAGACCAGGTCGCCGCAGTAGATCGGGACAATGTCGCGGGCAGGGAAGAGGTCACTGAGAATGTTCAACGCGACGCGGTCATTCTTGTCGTTGAACACCGGAACCAACACGGCGCCGTTCGCGATGTAGAAATTGGCGTAGCTGGCGGGCAGGCGGCGGCCTTTGAACACAACCGGCGCCGGCATTGGCAGATCGACAACCTGCAGCTTGCGGCCGCTCTGGTCGGTGGCTTGCCTTAGCCGCTCACGATTGACGCGCAGCGGTTCGTGATTGTCATCGTTCTTGTTGGGCTCGACCGCGGTCAGCACCGTGTCGGCGGCAACGAAGCGCGAAATGTCGTCTACGTGCCCATGCGTGTCGTCGCCGGTGATGCCGCGATCCAGCCAGATCACTTTTTCGATGCCGAGATAATCGGCGAGCACCCGCTCCAGTTCCTCCTGCGACATTCCGGGATTGCGGGCCTGAACGTCGCTCAGCAGGCACTCTTCGGTCGCGAGCAACAGGCCGCGGCCATTGGCGTCGATGCTTCCGCCCTCAAGCACGATGCGCTTGCCGGTCACTTCGGGGCGGAACGCGGGTACGCCAGCCCATTTCACGATTCGTTCACTGGCTTTGGCGTCGTCGCGCCAGTCGGGATACTTCGCCCAAGCGTTGAAGTGCCAATTCACCGCTGCTATCGGATCTTTCTTGTTCTGACGCTTGACGAAGATGGGCGCCGAATCGCGCATCCATCCGCGATTGGTGACCGCTCGCCGGAAGCGAATGTTGTCGCTGAACGCGTTTGCCTTATCGAGTACGCCTCGCGCCTGTTCTTCCGCGCGCGCGTCCTGCACCAGGATTTCTACGCGCTCCGCGCGCGCCAGATTGCGGACGATCTCGGCGTACACCCACGGGATGGGCTGGAATTTCCCGGGCCAGTCAGTCTTGTTATGAGGCCATCCGAGCCAGGTCGCGGCGTGCGGCTCCCACTCGGCCGGCATGCGGTAGCCGAGGGAGGCGGGCGTATCGGTTTGGGATAACTTAGGCACTTTTTCGACTGTAGGGGTCCTTCGACTCGGACTCGCTTGCGATCGCCAAAAGCGGGCGAACGCTTCTTGCTCGTCCTCGCTCAGGATGACAGCAGAAAAGGATCATGTATGCCCGGAACATTTCGGCTTAGTCCAGAAATCTGCTCGTGATCGGCGCGTACGTATCAATCCTTCGGTCGCGCAGAAACGGCCAGTTCCGCCGCACTTCCTCGATCCGCCCCAAGTCCACTTCGCCGATCAGAATTTCTTCGTCATGGTCGGACGCCTCGGCAATGACCTGTCCGAACGGGTCGCACAAGAACGATTGCCCCCAGAACTCCAAGCCCGCACCCCTCACTTCGTTGCCGCGGATATTCCCGGTCTCGTGTCCAACGCGGTTCACCACGGCGACGTACACGCCATTGGCGATGGCATGTGCGCGCTGGATCGTCCGCCACGCGTCGTGCTGGGCCACGCCGTACTGTTCCTTTTCCGACGGGTGCCACCCGATTGCCGTGGGATAGAACAGCGTTGTTGCACCCTGCATTGCCGTGAGCCGCGCGGCCTCCGGATACCACTGGTCCCAGCATATGAGCGTGCCGATCTTTCCGGACTGCGTCGCAAACGTCTTGTATCCGAGGTCGCCGGGCGTAAAGTAAAACTTTTCGTAATAGAGGGGATCGTCGGGGATATGCATCTTGCGATAAATCCCCTTGAGCGATCCGTCCGCATCAAAGATAGCCGCGGTGTTGTGATAGACGCCGGGCGCGCGCTTTTCGAACAGCGATGCCACCAGCACGATCCCTTGCTGGCGCGCGACTTGCGAAAGCTGCGTGGTGGTCGGCCCGGGGATCGGCTCGGCCAGGTCGAAGAGAGCAGCGTCTTCCCGTTGGCAGAAATACTGAGTCTGGAAAAGCTCGGGCAGGCAGACCACCTGTGCGCCACGTCCCGCCGCCTCACGCACCATGTCGATGGCGTGCGCCAGGTTGCGCTCCGGGTCCGAAGTGCACGACATCTGGACCAGCCCGACCTTGTACTTCTCTGCCGCCACGCCGCCTCCGAATTGCCGATGATAACAAAAGCGGCACAAGGCTCATCGCGATATTGCATGTGTCTTGTGCCTTGCGCCTTGAGCCTGTTTCCGTTACGTTGCTTGTTTGTACGGCCCCCGAGATTCCGGCCAGAGGTGATGGATTGAAGCACGAGCACGACCAGCACGGACACAAGGGCCACGCCGCTCCCAGCGAGGGTACCGGCATCGATCGCAAGCTCCATGATCCCGTCGAGGACAAGCTTGTCCCCCTCGAGCCGCTCGATCTCGGCAAGGTCAAGACCGTCAACGACCTCGTTACCGCCATGGGCCACACGGCGTTTACGGGGCGCCAGGTTGGACAGGCCGCCGACGTGCTCGAAGCCATGGCGCGCGATCGCGAGTGTACGGTCGTCATGACCCTCGCCGGCGCCATGACGGTAGCCAAGCAGGGGCTGGTCATTGCCGACCTGGTCGATCGCGGCATCGTGCGCGCGCTGGTTTCTACCGGCGCGCTGATGGCGCACGGACTGGTGGAAGGAATCGGCCGCTCCCATTACGTTTGGGACGAGAAACTGAATGACGTCGAGCTCTATGAAGCCGGATACAACCGCGTGTACGACACGCTCGAACCCGAGACCAACCTCGATGAAGTCCAGCGCGTCTTCTCGCAGGTGCTGAAATCCTGGAACCCCGACGAGACCGCATGCTCCTGGAAGCTGAATCGCGCCATCGGCGAATACCTGAGCAAACACGTGCCGGGACGCGCGATCCTGAAATCGGCATACGAGAAGAAGATCCCGGTCTTCGTGCCCGCGTTCACCGATTCGGAGATGGGCCTGGATTTTTCGCTGCACAACCGTGCGCTTGCCAAGGCCGGCAAAACCAAGCTCCGCTACGATCCCTTCGAAGACGTCGACCACTTTGCCGACACCATGCTCAGCCGGGAGCGCATGGGTATCTTCACCATCGGCGGCGGAGTGCCCCGCAACTGGTCCCAGCAGCTCGGGCCGTACCTGGAACTGCGCCATCGCCGCGGCGGAGAGGACGTGCCGCTCAAGCGCTATCACTACGGCGTGCGCATCTGCCCCGAACCCGTGTACTGGGGCGGACTTTCGGGCAGTCCGTACAGCGAGGCCATCTCCTGGGGCAAGTTCGTTCCGCCGGAGGAAGGTGGAAAGTTTGCGGAATTGTTCCTGGACGCCACCGTCGGCCTGCCACTGGTGTGCGCGGCGGTGTTTGAGAGGCTGGGAAAATAAGTTTCAGTTTCGAGTGGCACAATATGGCGATAAGTTCGAAATATGAACAAGCCGGGAGAGATTCTCCCGGCTTGTTGCTTGAAACTGAAACTCGAAACTGAAGCTACTCAAAAATCAGAATTGCCGCCGCGATCGTAGTCGTCCACTTGCCGCGCTTGTCGCCGATGGCGGACTGCGTCATGTTCATGGTGCGGACGATCTTGTTCGACAGCCGGTACACTTCCTTCTTTTCGTCCCACGACTTGTCGGGATCGAATTCCACGTCCAGCGTGGTGGCCAGCATCTCAGCCGCGAGTTCCTCGGCGTAGTCACCGGCCTGCTGGTCGGTTTCGCCGAACGAGTGGTGCTCGCTCAGGTAGCCGTAGGTGCTGCGGTCGGAGGGGATGGCGATTCCGATGCTGGAGACGACCAGGCGGTGCGGCTCGCGCGTGGAGTTCTCGGCCACCACGGCGAAGACGACTTCACCGGGGCTGAGATACTTCAGGCCGTTGGACCGCGGAATGAGTTTGCAGTTGGGCGGAAAAATCGACGAGACGCGTACCAGGTTTTGTGCGGCAATGCCCGCATCGCGCAGCGCCAGCTCGAACGAAGTCAGGCGCTCCTTGTGTTTCCCCACACCCTTGGTGAGGAAGATCCTCTTGGGGACCATGTCCTTGCCCAATTCATTTGCCTCCACACGGTTCGGAATCCGTTCAAAAATAACACGTGAGAGCGTGGCGTAAAGTCGAAAGTGCAGGACAAATGTAAAAATCT
>DAISJI010000100.1:0-2821 GCA_036821585.1 Terriglobales bacterium | reverse complement strand
CCTTGGCTTTGATCTTCACCGCAATCTCAATGAAGGCGAGAGCCGCCCGGGAGAGCGCCTTGTCCTTGCGGAAGACCAGGGCCATGTCGCGTCGGACGGTCGCATCCGAGATCGGGATGGCCGTGAGCGTGCCCGCCTTCACGTCCTGCTCGACATTGGATCGGGCGATGAATCCAACCCCGACTCCGGCAGCGACGAATCGCTTAAGTAATTCGCTGGAATCGAGTTCCATCGATACGTTCAACTTTAACTTGCGCTCGTGGTAAAGCTGCTCCAGGGCGTCCCGCGTGCGTCCGCGCTCAGGCATGAGCAGCGGATACTTGGCCACCGTTTCCAGCGTGACGGATTTCATTTTCGTCAGCGGGTGTCCATGACCGGCGATAACCACCAGTTCGTCGCGATGGATTTGGACCACGGTCAGGCGGGTATCGGTGACCGGCAGGGCCACCACGCCAAAGTCCACCGAGTTCTCAATCACCGACTCCAGGATCGCCGACGACTCCAGCCGGTTGATGTTCACGGCCACGCCGGGGTATTGCTTCTTGAAATCGGCGAAGACCTCGGGCAGGACGTGCAGGCAGGTGCCTTCGTTGGCGGCGACAATGATCTCGCCGCGGGGCACGCGTTCCATTTCGGCAACGGCCGCAATTACCGCCTTGCGCGCCGCCAGCGCCTCTTCGGCGTAGCGCTGGAAGGCCTTGCCGGCCGCGGTCACCGACACCTTGCCCCCGCTGCGGTCCAACAGCCTGGCTCCAACTTCCTCTTCCAGAGCACGTATTTGGGCGGAAATCGCCGGCTGCGTGCGGAAGCGCTTCTCCGCCGCCCGCGAAAAACTCAGGTGCCGCGCCACCTCGAGAAAGGTCTCCAGTTGATCGAAGTCCATGGGATTGCCTGCGAGCCAGCTAGCATACACAAGTTCCGGACTGGTACGGAATCAAGCCCATCTTGGGCAGAAAAAAGTAAGTCCAATCACGATTCTGCGGCTCCGGGAGGCCGGTACGGTGCCTATAATTTGGTTTCGGACAGGTTCCGCAGGAGGGTCGCCATGCAATTACAATTCACGCGCGAAGAACAGGCGCTACTCGTCGAGGTCCTGCAGGAGTCCTCGCTTTCCGCCGTTCGCAAGGAAGCGAAGGACCATCTCCTGAACCGATTACTGGACCATGACCTGGCCTTTCAGTATGACGAACTGGAGGACCTCTCCGACTTTCTTGCCGAAATCAGCCGCCACCTCCATGACCAGTTCACGCGCACGGAGGACCCCGTCACCCGGCGGCGGCAGGCAGCCGTGCAGCGCCTCCTCGACAAGGTCATCGAGGCTGAAGCGATGGTCTGATCATCTGCTGATCGTGTGATCTTGTGATCGAGTGATCGGCTATCATTCAGCCTGGCCCCCCGATTACCAGATCGCCGGATCACCAGATTGGTTTTATCCATGGACTCCGCTTCTTCCGCCGAGCGCATTCCTGTCACCGTTGACCAGATGGTCGCCGCCGACTGGCCCAACGTCTCCGCCATCTATCTCGAGGGTATCCGCACCGGCAACGCGACCTTTGAAACGCTGGCGCCCACGTGGGAGCAGTGGGACCGCATGCATCTGCCGGTCGGACGGCTGGTCGCGCGCCGCGGACGCAGCATCGCCGGGTGGGCCGCGCTCAGCCGTGTTTCTCAGCGGTCGGTGTATGCGGGAGTGGCGGAATTGAGCATTTACGTGGCGACGTGGGCGCGCGGGGAAGGTGCGGGCGACGCGCTCATGAAGGCCGCCATCACCGCCTCCGAGTCCGCCGGCGTCTGGACCCTTCAGGGATCAATCTTTCCGGAGAACAAGGCGAGCCTGGCCTTGTGCGCGCGCAACGGCTTCCGCGAAGTCGGACGCCGCGAGAGGATTGGCAAGCGGGAAGGGCAGTGGCGCGACACGATCCTGGTCGAGCGGCGGAGCAGCGTCATTGGCGTTGACTAGATTTGTAGTGATTATCGGAAACGGCCGCCTGTGTCTTTCGTTTGCAATCGTAAATCGACGATCTGCAATGCCATTCCTAACGTCCGGAGCCCAGCGCCCCATAGCTTTTCCTTATATCCCCTATAAAAACATTCGATTTCCCCGAATGCTCTCCGTCCCATATGCTGAAGCTGCCGAGGATATGTCGTATCGGCTCGTTCCAAAGTTTTTCCCGTACAAAATCTTTTCGGCCCTGTGCAAATTGTGGCCGAAGTGCGCCCTCCGTGGCGCAAGGAGCGTTTCATGGCTGATGGAAAAGCGGTCCTGGATTTCGCCAAGAAAAACAACGCGAAATTCCTTGACCTGCGATTTACCGACCTGCCCGGCCTTTGGCACCACGTCTCATATCCGATCGACATGGTGAGCGAAGACTCCTTCGAGGAGGGCTTCGGCATGGACGGCTCGTCGATTCGCGGCTGGGCCGCCATTCACGAGTCCGACATGCTGCTGATTCCGGACCCGAACACCCACATGATGGACCCCTTCACCGAGGTCCCCACACTGGTCATGATCGCCGACGTCATCGATCCCGTGACCAAGCAGCGTTACGACAAGGATCCCCGCTACATCGCCAAGAAGGCCGAGATGTACCTCAGCTCCACCGGACTGGCGGACACGGCATATTTTGGCGCCGAAGCCGAATTCTTCATCTTCGACAACGTACGCTTCGACCAGCGCGAGCAGCACGGCTATTACTTCATCGACGCCGAGGAAGGCCGCTGGAACTCCGGCCGCAAGGAGAACAACCTCGGATACCGGCCGCGCTTCAAGGAAGGCTACTTCCCGGTGCCGCCCACCGACCATTACCAGGACCTGCGCAGC
>DAISJI010000099.1:0-8191 GCA_036821585.1 Terriglobales bacterium | reverse complement strand
CTCATTGAGTGGGCGTGGGCGTACGTAACCTACCAGCGGTCGGCGCGCCTGATTACCGGAAGTACGGATCTGCCCGGGTTCGATTCGAGTGTCACCAACATCCACAAGTGACCGTGGTACGATGCCGCTTCCTCCAGCCGAAAAGGTCGAGACATGGTCACGGCAATCCTGGTCGCGCTGCTCGTATTCAACGTCGTTACCCTGGCGATAGCGGCTGCATTGTGGAGGCGCGCCGCGGCGGCACCGGATTCGCTGGCGGCGATATCGCAACTGGGCCAGTCGCTGCAAGGCCTGGAGATGGGACTGTCGCAGAAATTCACGACGGCGACCGCCGACATGGCCGACCGCCTCGCACAAACCAAGGGCGACTTGCGCCAGGAAGTATCGGACCGGCTGACCCAGGGCTTCAAGGAAATCCACTCCGCCGTTGAGGAGCAGCTTGCGACCGGGCGACGCGAACAGTCGAGCGGTTTGGCCGAAGCGCGCAAGGAACTTACCGGGTCCCTGACCAACACAACGGCGGAGCTCAAGCGCGAATTCGAGGGACTGAACCAACGCACCGAACAGAAGCTGGAAGCGATCCGCGGCCAGGTTGACCTCAAACTTGGCGCCATCAGCGAACAGGTCCAGCAGAAGCTGAATGAAAACCTCAAAGAGGGGTTCGCGCAGTTCGAGAAAGTCCAACTGCACCTGAAAGCCGCCGAGGAGCAACTGCGGCAAGTCGGGACGATCGGGAACTCGATCAACGACCTCAATAACCTGCTCAAGATGCCGCATCTGCGCGGGAAGTTCGGAGAGGCGAGCCTGGAGCGGCTGCTCGAAGACTTCCTTCCCGCCCACATGTACGAGTTGCAGTACGCGCTCGGCGGCGGCCGGGTGGATGCGGTCATCAAGTTCCCCGAACGCATGCTTCCGGTGGATGCGAAGTTCCCGCGCGAGCAGGTGCTGGCGTTATTTGAGACCAGCGACGAAACGAAGGTGGAAGAGGCGCGAACCAACCTGGTGCGCGTTCTGAAGGCCGAGGGCAGGCGCATCGCCGACTATATCGACGCCGAGCACGGCACCATGGACGTCGCGCTCATGTACCTGCCCAGCGAGACGCTCTACCTGGAAGCGGTGCGCAGTTCCGACGCGATGGAAGCGTTGAGCAAGCTGAAGATTTTTCCTGTCTCGCCCAACACGCTGCTGATGACGCTGCGAACGATTGCGCTGGCCTACAAGTGGTATGAGGTTGCGGCACGCTTCGAGGAGACGCGGAACGAGATCGGCAAGGCGCAGACGTCACTCGGGCACTTCCAGAAACAATTCGAAACCATCGGCAAGAGCCTGGACAAGGCGCAAGAAGCGTACGAAACCGCGTCACGCCACCTGAAGACCTACCGGAATCGCGTCACGGCAATCAGTGGCGAGGATGTGGCGGAGGCCGAAGGCGCGCCCGAAGTGCCGCTGCTGGCAAAGGGCGAGGCCGGCGGAGAGTAATCGGTACGCGTACGACACCGGCTATCAGAGTGGTCTTGAGTTCTTTTCGAACCATCGCGCTAGTTCCTTCTCGCTGACGCTGCCCTCTGCCAAACCAAGGAAGGTGAGGTACCTGTCCTCCGCAGGAGCAATAATCTCGATTCCGTTGACACTCAAGAACACGAAGGAGACGAGAAATGCGGTCCGCTTGTTCCCGTCCACGAACGGGTGGGAGCGAGCTAACCCAAATGCATACGACGCGGCAAGGGCGAACAGCGATGGGTTCCGCTCAGAATACGCAAGCAGGTTCCTAGGACGAGCAAGCGCCGATTCCAGCGCGGAGGAATCGCGAATGCCCTCGGCGCCTCCGTGTGCGGCCAGCGCCTCAGCGTGATACGCGAGCGCGTCGAGCAGGTCTATCCAGATCGGTGCCCTCACTACTTTGCCAGGCGCCGCAGAACGTCACGGTTCTCCCGCATGATCCGGCGTGCAACTTCCATCTTCTTGGCGAACCTGGAATCGTAGGGTGTCAACTGAATCCCACCCGGCGTCTCGGTGACGAACAGGGTATCGCCCTTCTCGACGCGAAGCTTCGCTAGAATTGCCTTCGGCAGGACGACTCCAATGGAGTTCCCGACCGTCGTAACTTTGACCGTCGCCATACCCACCTCCGTTATAACAACCATTATAACAGATGGATTCTTGCGCCTGCGCCCGGCTGAGCGCAGCCGGGCCCAGGTTCCTTGCCGAGCCTAGCTCGCGGCGCGCCGGTTCTTGATCTCGGCCAGCAGCTTGTCGATCGCCTCGTCCTTTTCCATGGCGGCGAAGCGATCGTCGATCGAGTCGGTGATCATCTCGGTCTTCGCCTGGGCGACGGCTTCGTCGCGCGCGACCTTGCGCTTCAGGCGGTCGTAGACCGCGGCCTTGCTGCCGTCGCCCATGGCCGCGCGCGCGTCGCTCGCCTTGTTGAGGGCGCGCGCCCGGCGGTGCTGCGCGATCAGCAGGTCGCTCTTGTTGTTGGCCTCGGCCATTTTCGCCTCCAGCTTGTTGAGCGCGTTTTTCAGGTTATCGACTTCCGCTTTCTGGTCGCCCACCTGCTCCGCGAAGCTTTTCGCCAGTTCGTCGTAGGTGATGGAGCGCTCCAGCGCGGCGCGGGCGAGGTCGTCCTGTTTCTTGTCCACGGCCATCTCCGCCTTGCGGCGCCAATCGTTCGCGGCGTCTTCGTTTTCCTTGCGTTTCTTTTCGAGCAGGTGCTGGTCGGCGATGGCGATCGCCACCTGCGTCTTGACCTGCAGAAGCTGGTTCTGCATGTCGAGAATGACCTGCTTGATCATCTTTTCGGGGTCCTCGGCATTGTCGATCATGTCGTTGAGGTTGGCCCGAATCAGCGTTGAAACTCGTTCCAGTAATGCCATGGCGTAACTCCTTTTTGAAAACCGGCTGTCGGCTTCCGGCTATCAGCTTCTCGATGTTCACAGTCGAGGGTCGACCATCGACCGTCGACTAGCACTGCCTCCAACGCGTCATCAGCAAATAGGTCAGCGTGATGAAAGTCCCTGCGCCGGAGGCGATCATGAGTGCGTGTCCGCGATGGGCCGCCGCCAGGCCCGCGCCCAGCAGCAACCCATTCGCGAGTCCCAATGCGAGCACCTCAGCCAGTGCGCGGCGTATCTGTGTCATTGCAATCTCCTCTTCTCTTTCCGTGAACCGGCGTAGCCCGGGGGTCCCCGGTCGAGGGCGACCGGGCTACACCCATGAATGAACACCTACTTCGTTCCAGCTCCCGCGGCGTCGGCCTTCGGCTTACCGTCGCCACTTGGCGGCAGCACTTCCGGCTTAGGCGCGTTGTCGCCGATCCGACGGACCGCTCCGAACAGTTCGCTCATCTTCATGCCGCTGAGCGTTTCGAACAGCGCCGGTACCTGCGCCGCGATTTCCGTGATGTCGCCGGTGATCTTGCTCATCCCGGCGGAGTGGCCGTTGCCGGTGCTGACGATCGTGATCTTGTCCACGTTCGCCAGCGGGCTGGCCAGCGCGCGCACCACTTCCGGTAGCCCAGTGAGCAGTTTGTCGATGACGGCGGCTTGGTTGTATTCCTGGAAGGCCGCGGCCTTCACATTCATCGCCCGCGCTTCGGCATCACCCTTCTTGAAGATGATGTCGGCTTCGGCTTCGCCCTGCGCGCGGATGGACGACGCGTGGCCCTCCGCCTCGATCACCAGCTTCTGTTTCTCGGCCGCGGCGAGGGTCTCGATGCGCTGGCGCTCGATCTCGGCCGGCTTCAGCACGGTGGCGATCAGTTCCTTCTCCCGGCGCAGGATTTCCGCGTCCTGCACCTTGACCTGCGCCTCGCGCTGCACCTGCTCGACGCGCACCTGCTCGGCGGTCAGTTGCTGCTGCATGATCTGGGTCTGGATGTCATACGCCTTGTCCGCCTGCGCCTGCTGCTTCTTGCTGACTTCCAGGTACTGCGCCTGCTTGATGTTCAGGTCGCGCGTAGCTTCGGCCTGCTTGGCCTGCGACAGCGTCTGCGCCAGCACGCGCTCCTGGTCGGCCTGCGCTTCGGCAACCGAAGCTTCGCGCTTGGCGACGGCGCGCCGGATGGCGGTGTCGCGCTCGGCTTCGGCGGAGGCAATATCGGCGTCGCGCTTGATACGCACGATGTCGGGCCGGCCCATGTTGGTGATGTAATCGTTCTTGTCCTTGACCTCCTTAATGGTGAAGGAGATGACCTCGAGGCCCATCTTGTTCATATCGTCAGCACAGGTGCCGCGCATGCGCTCGGCCACCATTTCCGGCTGCTTGACGATCTCCTCCACTGTAAGTTGGCCAATGATGCCGCGCAGATGGCCTTCCATCACCAGGCGGATCAATCCCTCGCGGATTTGCGGCGTCTTGTTCAGGAACTGCTCGGCGGCGGTGCGGATCGACTCCGGGTCGCTTTTCACCTTGATCTGCGCGACCGCCTCCACCGTCACGGCGACGCCCTGCTTGGTGTAAAGGTCCTGCTGAGGCGCAACGTCGAAAGACATGAGCTCCAGCGACAGCATCTGGCATTGTTCGACCAGCGGCAGAACCACGGTGCCGCCGGCCTTGATAATCCGGCCCTGCTGTCCACGGAAGCCGGTTACGATTAGGGCTTCATTCGGGCCGGCTATGCGGTACAGGCGCGTCATCAGGCCCATGAGGATGAAGACGCCCATTATCAGCAAACCGACGATGATCCAAACTGAAGTTGCGATTTCCATGTAATCCCCCAAAATCCAGGCGCTAGTCGTTAGTCGCTAGTCGCTGGCTGTAACGAAACTTTTGTCCTGTTGCCCCGGACTAAACTCCAGAGCCCTGTGTGACTCCCGCCTCTTCGGCCATCTCGTCCCACTTGCGCACGTAGGCGATACCACGTTCGTAGCGCGTGATCACGACTTCGGTCCCTTGCGGGATCGCCGATTTGTCTTCGCTACGCGCGCCGCAGGTACGCCGCACGCCTTCCTGCGAAAAGATGATTTCCCCGGTGCCGCCCGCGCGGATGCCGCTCGAGACGTGCCCGAGCAGGCCTTCCATGTGGTAGTCGGAAAGATAAAGAGTGCTGTCAGTTCGCATAAGCACCTTCGCCAAAAAGAGGAACACGATCATCCCGCCCGTCAGGCCGGACCCGATCGCCAGCGCCACGACGGCGAGGAAGCCGACTTTGCCCCAGACCGTCAGCAGATATCCCGCGCCACCGAACCAGGCCAGGAAAGCCATGATGGTCGAAAAGTTGAAGGGCGAGGCGTGCGGCCCGGCGGCTGCTTCCGCGTGCCCGATGTCGAGGCCGCCATGGTCGAGGTGCAGGTGATCCAGTCCCGGCAGGTGAAGATGGAACGCTCCGACCAGCAGCGAGAGCACGCTGAGAATCAGGCCAAAAAGAAAACAAATCAGATAAAAATCGGCCCAGGTCATAACGACCTCCCCTCGGACGAGACGGACTGCGGCTTATGGCCCGGTTTGAGCACTTCCAGCAGCCGCTCCGCCAGTTCGGGCGTCTCCAGGATTTCCCGGATCAAAACCAGGCAACGCCGCGAATCTTCATGGCGCGCCAGCGCCAGCAGTGCGTGATGGACCTCGGGATCGCGGCGGAACCGCTCCGCCCCGCTGATCAGCCACAGATCGAGCTTGTCCTCGTGCGTGCGCAACTCCGAGATCAACTCATCCTGGTAACCCTCGGGATCGTCCACCAGGTATCCCGGATGCACCTTGAAGAACCGGGCCAGCAACATGCGGCTGGAGTTGGTCAGGTGCGGACGCGCCCCGCTCTCGATCTGCGAGAGGTACGACTGGCTCAGCTTGCTGCGCTGCTCCTTGCGGATGGCGTCGATGACCTCCTGCTGGGTCATGGCGCGTTCCAGGCCGCGGAGCGTGCCCTCGACCTCTCTCAGGTACCGGATTTTCTCGCCGAGCTTCATATTGCAATTTGCGATGTCTATATTGCAATTTGTAATTATAAAAGTCAAGCGCTGGATTTGCCGTGGAATGTTGCACTTAGGTGAGATTTATTGGGGAGTTAACCGGACTGCGCGATCCGGATGCACGGAGAAAGGCATTCCTGATTTTCGATTTCTGATTTCCGATTACTCCGCCCAAACGCCTGCCGGTCGCCTGACAAATCAAAAATCAGAAATCAAAAATGTTGTGGTTTCCTTTACAGAACTTTGCGCGCGCGACGGCGACTTGCGGGCTGAGAACGTGTTCATACGGGCAGAATGAAAGAGCTGATCAAACGCGTGGACCCGGCATGGCTCCGGATCTGGATCGCCTGCTACGGCGGCTCCCTCACGGTGCTCGCAGCCTACCTGCTGAGCGTGGTCGCGAAGTTGGGATTCGAGCGCGCCGAGTAACTCCTACAATTCAACGAATACGTCGTCGCCCTCAATGCGCAGGCGATAAACCGCGACTGAGAGGTTTGGGTTTTCGTCTGGCACGCCGGTCTTGGGGTTGTACATCCAGCCGTGGAACGGGCAGACCACTTTCCCATCAAGGATCGGTCCCTGCCCCAGCGGCCCGCCACGATGAACGCAGACATTGTTCATGGCGGAAAATTCGCCACCTACGTTGGCGACGCACACCATCACGTCGCCGGCCTTGAATTCTTTGGCTTCGTCGGTGCCGGGAAGTTCGGGTTTCGAGCAAATGCGGACGTTGTTCGGCATGTCGGGATTATAGAAGTCGTATTCCGTATTTCGTATTCCGTATTCCGGGCAAAGAGCGCCTTTCAGATATGCCAGCCGGAATACGGGATACGGAATACGTGTTTTCCAAAGCGAAAGCCGCCCGTTTCCGAGCGGCCTTGAGTCTTACGCCTTGCGCCTATTTCGGCTGCAGCGTTTGCGCGATCATCACCTGGCGCTTGAAGTCGTCAACCATGCCCGGTTCGAGACGAACGGACGTGGGTTTCTTCGCCAGGGTCATGGTGTCGATCTTGTCCTGCAGCTTGAGCAGCGAGTAGAAGAGGTTTTCCGGACGCGGCGGGCAGCCGATCACGTAAACGTCCACCGGGACGATCTTGTCCACACCCTGCAGCACTGAATAGGTATTGAACGGACCGCCGACCGAGGAGCACGCGCCCATGGAGATCACCCACTTCGGGTCGGGCATCTGGTCGTAAATGCGCTTCAACACCGGCGCCATCTTCAGGGTCACGGTTCCGGCAACGATCATCAGGTCGCTCTGCCGCGGGCTGGGACGGAATACCTCGCTGCCGAAGCGCGCGATATCGAAGCGCGACGTGGAGGAGGCGATCATCTCGATGGCGCAGCAGGCCAGGCCGAAGGTCATCGGCCAGATGGCGGACTTGCGCGCCCAATTGAACACGTAGTCCACCGTCGTCAGCATGAAATTCTTCTCGAACCGGTTTTCAATCCAGGACATGAATGGCCCTCGTAGTGCGCCAAATAATACTCGGGATTGTCGTTTTTCAGTGCACCAACCGTAAGTGATGGCGGTCACAGGCGGGCATGAGGTCCAAACTCATTGTCCTGCCGCCGCGCATCCGTTTACAACTTCTCGTAGAAATCGCACCCCGAGCACGAGATGTACATGCCGCCGGCGACGCCGTGGTCGCGGTCCTTCATGCGCTTCACGATGCGGGTCGGTTTGCCGCACTTCGGGCAATCGGTGCTCTTGGTCGTGTCCATTACTTTCTTGCGGTCTGCGGTCTTGGCAATCTTGGCCATCGAAAAATCTCCAAAATGTAAGGAAATACTGCAGGTTAGCTTCTGCGGTATGTTTTTGATTTTACACTAGTGGCCCGGATTCATCGGCCAACCATGCCGATTCGCTATCCGGACCGCGCCTGATAAACTCTTTCGCCATGCCCCTAAAGTATTTCCGCTGGTCCGACGTTGAATCCGAGCAGTTGAAGGCCGATCTTTCCCGCCAACTCGTCGTGGGCGACGAGTTGATGCTCGCGCGCGTGTTGCTGAAAAAGGGCTGCATTGTCCCTGAGCACAGCCACGTCAACGAGCAGATCACCTACATCCTGGAGGGCGCGCTCAGGTTCTGGATCGACGGCAAGGTAATGGACGTGCACGCCGGCGAGGTGCTCTGCATTCCGTCCAACCTGCCGCACCAGGCGGAGGCGCTGGAAGACACGGTGGACCTCGACGTCTTTTACCCGCCGCGCCAGGACTGGCTCGCCAGGACCGACGCCTACCTGCGCAAAGCTACGGAGCGTCCGCCGGCCTAGTTACCGGGCGGG
>DAISJI010000098.1:0-8297 GCA_036821585.1 Terriglobales bacterium | reverse complement strand
TTGTGGCCGCCCAATCTTTGGGCTTCCTTGATTAACCTGTCGTCGAGCGCGAGATTTGTCGCCAAATCACACCTCCAACCATGTGTAGAGAATTACGCAATCAAATGTGAAAAAGATACCGCTCAGTCTTTCTTCGGCGGCGTGAGTTGAGCATCGGCGGGGAAGGATTTCAAATCGACCTCGCGGGAGCGGGCGTTGGACTTCTTATTGGCGTCGAGCGTGGTTTCGGTCAGCGTGCCCTTGAGCACGTAATAGCCCTCGCTTCCCGGCTCCTTCGCCTCTCCGCGCACGATCTTGCCCTTGAACTCGTACGACACGCCGTGGACCTCGCGGGTAGTGAAGGTCAGGTTCTTGCCGTCGAAGCTGCCCTTGGTGAACATGTGATCGAGGAACAAACCCCGGTCGCTATCGGCCTCGCCGAAGCGCGAAATGAAACCGGTCACGCGTTCGGCGTCCACGTCCACCTCGACGAATTCGCCTTCGTGCAGGAACGCATACATGCCGCTGACGTCGGGCTGCGCGGGAACGGCGGGGGTAACCTTCGGCGCGGTTTTCTGCGCCAGGGCGAAGCAGGAAACGAGGAAAGCAAAAAGCAAAAAGTTCTTCATCGCTGGTACTCAGGATAGAGTCTACATATGAATGCAAGCAGGCAAAAGTAACGGGCCCGGGCTGTTTACTGAGATATAATCCTCCTACTCTGCCCTTTCTGGTGTTAGATGCAGTACCCACAAGGAACCGCCCCTGAGTTTTCGCCGCAGGGGACGGCCATGCCGCCGACGCATGCAGCCATCCAGGCGCCGAGCCTGCTGGTTCCCTGGTCCTCGCCCCGCCGCGTTTTCCTGGAAAACCTGGTCGACCGCGTGCTCTTTCGCGAGCCGGAGCAGCCGCGGATCTCGTCGCGCCCGGCTGAGTTCTGGCCCGACGTTTTCGTGGACCAGCGGCTTCCGTGGCGCAAGCTGGTGGGGTCTTGCCTGTATCACGCGCTCGCCGTGGCGGTGGTTTACGCGATTTCCTCGGCCTGGGTCGCGCGCCCGCAGATCAAGCCCAGAAGCCCGTTCGATGGGACCAAGCTCACCTATTACAGCGTTTCGGAATACCTGCCGGAAATCGATACGGGAGGCCGTCCGGCGCCGAAGGAACGCAAAGGGGAACCCGTACTGGCGAAGCAGCGGATCATTTCCCTGCCCCCGGCCCCCGACAATTTCCACCAGACCATCATTACGCCCGACAAGATCAAGATCACGCAGGACGTGCCGCTGCCGAATATCGTGGCCAACACGACGATCCCGGCCTTGCCGGAAGCGGCGATGGTGCACGATGTGCCAAGACTGTCGGCGCCCGAGTTGACGCCAATCGCGCCGCCTCCCGATGTAAACGCGGCACGCTCGCGGATAGCGGCGTTGCCGGCACCCGAGGTGGTCGGGCCGGCAGTGGATCCGACGAGCGCACGGGCCCGTCTGAACCTTCCGAACGTGCCCGGGCCGGAGGTCATCGGACCACCACCGTCCCCGGAGGCAGTACACGGCAACGTAAGGCTGAATATTCCCGAGCCGTCGGTCGTCGGACCTGCGGTTGGCGGCGACGTGCACCGGGCGGTCGGTGCGATCAACATGGCACATGCCGACATCAGCGTTGCCGCACCCAAGCTGCCGGTGGCGGAACAGCGCGCGGTGATGACGATCCGGTCGAGCGCGGGCAGCGGAGGACGCGGAGGAGCGGCCGGAGGCGGAGCTCAGGTGCAGGCGCCGTCGCTGTCGTCAGTAACCGGCGCACCAAGCGGGGGGAAAAACGCGGGCCAGTTGATCGCGCTGGGGATCCATCCGGTGGCCGTCAATGGGCCGATCACGGTGCCGCGTGGCAGCCGCTCGGGTGAGTTTGCCGCCGGCCCCGAAGGCAAGCCGAGCGCACCGGGAACGCCGGACATTCATGGCGGCAGCAACGGCAGCGGCGGAAGTGGCAACGGGACCAACGGCGCAGGACACGGAGATGCGGCGGGGCCGCCGGGAATATCCGTTTCGCCGGGACCCGCGCCGGTCCCGCCGGGAGCTGTGGTGGCGGCGAATCCCGCACCGCTTCCAGCACCGCGGCGGCAGCCGAATTTGCTGGCGTCGCTGGGGCCAACCCGGGTGGCGGACATTGCGCGCAACACCCGGCCGGTGACCGCGCTGGACTCGCCGGCCAAGCCCGACGAAGTCTTCGGAACGAAGAAGTACTACTCGATGACGCTCAACATGCCCAGCATCACCAGCGCGGGCGGCAGTTGCATCATCCGCTTTGCAGAATTAAACAACCAGCGCGCCGGCGGTGACCTGACCGCGCCCATCGCGATGCTCAAGGTCGACCCGGCCTACCCTCCGGAGGCGATCCGCGAACGCGTGGAAGGTACGGTGACGCTGTACGCGGTGATTCACAAGGATGGTTCCGTGGGTGAAGTGCGAGTGCTGCACGGCGTGGATGAGCGGCTCGACCGCAATGCGCAAATCGCGCTGGCGCGCTGGCAGTTTCGTCCGGCAACGAGGAACGGCGCCGCGGTGGATCTGGAGGCGGTAGTTCAGATTCCGTTTATTGCGAAGCGGAGTGGGTTCTAGCTGCCCACGGCGGAGCCATCCTTCATGGCCTTTACGTTCCGCTGGCTTTCGACAAAATCGTAAATCTTCTGGTTGGTGCAGACCTCGTAATAGCGGCGCTCGGTCCAGGCCTCGAAGGAAAAGTCGCTGGCGTCGATGCGGGCGATGCGCGCCTCGCGCAGCACGACGAGGTGGAACAGCCCGCCGCCGAGCGGCACCAGGCCGCTGTACAGCCGCACTTTCTCTTCTCCCCACAAGGTGGGAAGTCCGACTTCGTAGGTGTCGAAGGTAATCTCGCGCTGCATGGCCTGGAAGCCGGCTTCGTTGAGATGGATGCCGCCGACGTTATAGCGCATGAGGAATTCGTCGGGATTGCCGCCGGTGTCCTCGTCCTCGACCGTCTTGAACGAGTAGACGTTGAACAGGTTCTCGCCCGGGCTGATAAAGCGGCGCGCGCCCTTGTTGCATCCGGAGAGGCGGTCGCTCTCGTTGAGCGCCTTGGAGATCATGATGCGGCTGCTGCCGTCCATCAGGTATAGGGGGGCGGAGTCCTGATAGGAAATGCCGATGCCCAGTTCCAGCGTGGGCAGGTTGGCACGCTGCGAGCGTTCGTTGTAGGCGCGCACGATGGAGATCATTTCGCGCGCCATGACGCAGGTACGCGCAACCGGAAACTCCTGTTTGCCTTCGTAACCGAATAGCGCCAGGATGACCGCGTCGCCCTCGATGAAGACCTTGGACGCTTCGTACTTGGGCAGCAGCTTGTTGATCGGGTCGTAGAAGTTGAGGCTGAAGTACGACGCCGGGTTCAGGCCGCGCTCGGAAAGCGTCCGGGTGAGCGTGGTCGAGTCGCGGATGTCGGCCTTCAGGATGACGTGGTGGACTACCCTGTCTTCCTTCTTCTTCTGTTCCGAAGTCAGCAGGAATTCGTAGAGCGTGTTGTTGATGGCCGACAGCTCGCGCAGACGATCGTTGGTCAGCACGTTGACGCGGTCGAGCGACGCGTTCACAGTTTCCAGGCTGCGCAGGTCGCGGTGATAGCGCATGTAGTCGCGCAGGAAGCGGCCCGCCACTTTCGCGCGCTCGCCCGAGCCGTACTTTCCCACGCGCTTGACTGCCGCATCGAAGCTGGTCCGCGACATCCGCCCGTGCTGCTCCAGCAAACGCTCTACCCGCACCCGTTCCGTCTTGGAGACCAGCGCGCTCTTCAACTGCTGGGCGTTGATCACGGGCGAGTATTCGCTCAGTATGGGCGCCGTTTCATAGGCGGCGACAATGCGATCCAGCGCGCCGGTGGCATCGAGCGCGCTTACCCAGGCGGCCAGCAGCGCTTTCTGGGCCTTCCCTTTCGCGGACGAATCGTCGGGAGTGCCGCCGGCGACCAACTCCTGCGCGTTGTCAGGCACGTTGAAGAGCGGGTCGAGCTCGAGCTGATCCTTGCCCTCGGGCATAGGCAATCCGAGCGCGGCAATGAAGGTCCGGACAACATCCTCAATGGCGCCGAAGCGGTCGGGATCGCGATCGAACTTGCCGAGCATGACGTAATGCTCGGCGGCGATCGCGTCGTCGCGGCCGTCGTCGGTGAACATCAGCCGGTTCAAGAGCACGCCGTAGGCCGGGTTGTCGGCGCCGCCGAAGAGCGCGCGGCGCATCCGGACCAGGAATTCCTTGTCCACATCGCGCAGCGTCTGGAACAGTTCCTGTCCCGACTTGCGCAGCAGGATCTTCTTGGAGAGCTGGAAGACGGAAAAGCGTTCGCGAATCTGGACCGCCTTTGCCATCTGGTGCTGGCGCGGTGCCTCGTATTCCGCCTGGCGCATCCGCAGTTTTTCCAGGATGACGTTGAATTGCGCCGCGAGTTCGTTACGGAAGAACTTCACCACCGCGAGCCGAAGCAGAATGTCCAGGGAAGGCTTGTTCTCGTTCTTGGCGTGGTTGAGGCTTTCGACGAGAAGATCGGCGAGCACGGGCTTAAATTCGAAGCCGTTCGCCGGCTTCTGCTCCTCCTGCCCGGAAGGACGGAAGATCTGCGGAGGAATATCGGACGAGATCTCTTTCTTTTCCTTGAGCAGGTCCTCGACCTGTCCATCGCGAGCGATGAGGCGGAAGATGTGTTCGCGCGCGACTTCCACAAACTTGGGGCTGAGGTAAACGTCGTGGCGCTGATTGTCGATTCCCGTAAACAGGTCTTCCAGCTCAAGCACAGGGGTGTATCCCTGGAGCTGGAAGTGGCGGGCAAGCTCCGCCAGCGATTCGCGCTGGAGAAAGGGGAAAGGCGCCATCGTTGGTCCGCTCAAAACGACCGTTCCGCAGAGGTTAGCACGGCACACTGCGCCCCGGAAGAGTACTTTTGTTTCCCGGGGCCCGGGTGCTACCTGCCGCCCCGGCGCGCCGCTTCAAACTCATCGCCTTTTTGCCAGCCGACCAGTTCCGGCTGATCCGCCGCGCGCCAGCCGAGGTCCACGCCGAAACGCGCCATGTAGGCCAGTCCGGAGAAATCCCAGTAGGGCTGGTATTCGTCGCTGGGCTGATGATAAGTCTCGCCACGCGCACGGTCTTTCTGGCGAATTTCTTCGGCAGTCTTGCTGCGGAACTTGCCGCCCTGGCCGAGGGAGAACGCTGGTATCCCAACGCGTGCAAAGCTGAAGTGGTCCGAACGGTAGTAGCCACCCGCGCCCGGGTTGGCGTCGGGACGGATCGCCATTTGAAAATCCTTCGCGGCCTGCTCGACGGTCGCGTAGAAGGTAGTGCGCTCGGAGCCGGAGACGCGCACCTCTTCCGGGATGCCGTAAGGAGAGAAGGAATCGAAATTGAGACCGAGCGTGATGTTTCCTGCCGGCAGGGGCGGATGATCGGCAAGGAACGCCGATCCCAGTAGTCCCTGCTCTTCGGCGGTAACGGCGGCGAAGATGACCGAGCGGCGCGGCTTTTGCGTAGCGGTGGCAAAGGCACGCGCCATTTCCAGGAGCACGCCGCATCCGGTGGCGTTGTCCACGGCGCCGTTATAGATGTTGTCGCCCGGCTGGTCGGGATGGATGCCGAGATGGTCGTAATGCGCGCTGTAAATCACCGCCTGACTTTTCAGCCGGGGATCGGAGCCCTCGGCGATGGCGATCACGTTTGCCGACTCGAAGGGACGAATCCTGCTGACAACATGCGCCTTCAGCCGCGCACCCAGGTCAACCGGCTGGAATTCTCGCGATTCGGCTTTCTTGAATGCTTCATCCAGATTCTGGCCGGAAGCGGCAAGCAGCTTGCGCGCTACTTCAAGCTGGATCCACGATGCCAGCTTCAGCTTTGCCTTGCCATCGTTGCGCAGAGAGGAGCGTTCGCCGCCCCATGAGCTGCGCACGACTTCCCATCCGTAGCTCGCCATTTCTTTCTGGTGAATCAGGATGGCGCCCACGGCGCCGCGCCGCGCAGCTTCCTCGTACTTGTACGTCCAGCGGCCGTAGTAGGTGAGCGCCTTGCCCTTGAAGAAGGAATCGTCATCGGAGGGCGGTTCGTTGACGAACATGAGCACGACTTTGCCGCGGACGTCCACGCCCTTGTAGTCGTCCCACTTGTACTCCGGCGCGCTGATGCCGTAACCAACGAAAACGATGGGCGCATCGATGTCAGACGATGGGCTCTGGGATTCGTCCATGGCGACAATGTCGTCGGCGAGCTTCAGCGGGATCGCCGCGCCAGACCTTGGCTCGAGCGAAAACGTGCTGGACCCCTCGGTCGCAATACCCACCAGCGGCACGCGTTGCAGGTAGCTGCCATTGTCACCGGCGGGCTTCAGTCCGTAGCTTGCGAACTGGGCGGCGATGTATTCAGCCGCGATGTCGCCGCCACGCTGGCCGGTGCCTCGGCCTTCCAGCAGGTCGCTGGAAAGGAACTTGACAGTGGCGCGAATGTACTCGGGATCGATGGACTTTTCGGCGGCTTTCGCGGCCGCGCCGGGACCGGCGGGAGTCTTTGTTTTGGATGGAGTGTCGGCGGCAAAGAGCGACAGAGAAAGAATTCCAACGAGTGTGCAGGCAGCAATACGACGCATGAGACTAGCCCTCAAGAGACGTGGATGAAAACCGGCTATTGTACTCTGCGGAGTGCTGGTTGATTTACGATCCGCGCACGGCGGATCAGTTCAACGAGCTTCAACCGGCGCGGAAATCGGCCACCTCTTCCCCGGGCTTGAACAGTGGCGTGACGGACACGTTGGGAGCGGCGCCGAGGCGGCGGCCGATCTTTTCCACGTCGCTCTTTGACCATCCGACCGAGGAAACCTCAATCGTGCCGTCCTGTCCGATGTAGAAGACGGTGGGCACGTTGGTCAAACCGAACGCATTGGAAGCGGTGTAGGTATTTGGATCGTCGAGCAGCATGGGGAAGGTAACGCCAAACTCGCGGCAGAAGCGCTCCGTATCTTTGGCGGAGTTCTGCGATACACCGTAAATGGCAGCGTTGGGATAGGCACGGTGGAGCCGTTCGAGAATCGGCAACGCGTACTGGCAAACCGGGCAGGAGATTTTGAAGAACGCCAGGACCACGGGGCCGCGCTTTAATTCCACGGATAAAGAAACCGTCTTGCCTTTCAGATCGGGCAGCGCCACTTGCGGCGCGTGCGTCCCGGAGTTCAGAGCCGCCATGTTCGACCTCCAAAAGCAGTTGTCAGTTGCCAGTTGTTAGTTGTCAGTTATCAATTGCCAGGACTCAGTGCCCCGCACGGATTGCAACTGCCAACTGACAACTGGCAACTTTCTTTAGATGACCCCGGCGCGCCGAAGGATTTTGCGGGCCAATCCGGTCAGCGGCAAGGTTGCCAGCCGGTCGAATTTGACCCAGCGGCCACCCTGAGGGACGTCGCGGCTGCGAAAGATGCTGACGCGGAAATCGGTGACCGTGATGGCGTGCCGTAGAGTGAACGCCGGCGCCTGCCCGTTGGGCGCGATTTCCGGCAGCTCCCACATTTCGGGCATCAGGTTTTCGTTGGCCTTGCGCTGTTTCAAATAGACCGACCTGCGCTTCAGAACGAGCGCGTAGGCCGACGCGCGCTTCCGTCGCGCGGCGGTGGCTTTGACGGGCAGTGCAGCGCGCGTGGCACACCATGCGTACACAGGACAGGCATCGCACCGGGGCGAGGCGGGCAAACAGACGGTCGCGCCCAACTCCATCATCGCCTGGTTAAAGTCACCCGGCCGTTTCAGACTGAGCCATGCTTCCGCAGTTTCCCATATCGTTGAGATTGGACCATCCGGGTCGGCGGTAACGCGCCGCAGCACGCGCTCCACGTTGCCGTCCACCACGGCGCAGCGTTCGCCGTGCGCAATGCTGGCAATCGCCGCCGCGGTGTAGCGTCCGATGCCCGGCAACTTCCGCCACTGCTCCGCCGTCCGCGGCGCTATCCCGCCGGAACGGACAATCTCTCGCGCGGCTTCATGCAGGGCGCGGGCGCGGCGGTAGTAACCCAGTCCGCTCCACAAGGTAAGCACGTCCGCAACGTCGGCACGGGCCAGCGAGCGCACCTCCGGAAAGCGCTCCAGAAACCTGCCATACCGCTCAAGGACGGCGGCGACACGCGTCTGTTGCAGCATGATCTCCGAAACCCAGATGCGATATGGGTCCCGGGTGCGGCGCCAGGGCAAGTCGCGGCGCCGGCGGCGATACCAATCCAATAATCGCGCGCGCAGGCGGGAACGTTGGCGTGCGTCCAGTTGTGTCGGGTCAGGCAAGCGTGCGCAGATT
>DAISJI010000097.1:6865-8323 GCA_036821585.1 Terriglobales bacterium | reverse complement strand
TCTCTTCTTCCCAGGCAGTGCCGGCGATGTCGAGGTGCATCCACGGCGTTTCCTCCACGAACTCCTTCAGGAACATCGCCGCCGAAACCGCGCCGCCCCAGCGTCCGCCGCTATTCTTGATGTCGGCAATGTTGCTCTTGATTAGTTCCTGGTAATCCTGGTCTATCGGCAGCCGCCACATTTTTTCGCCCGCTCGCTTGAGGGCCGCATGGAAGCCTTCCCACATGCTGTCATCGTTGGTGAACACGCCCGCGTTGATATACCCGAGCGCGACCACGCAGGCGCCGGTGAGCGTCGCCGCATCGATCAGGTGCGTGGCGCCAAGCTGACGCGCGTAATGAAGACCGTCGGCCAGCACCAGTCGCCCTTCCGCGTCGGTGTTGATGATCTCGATGGACTTTCCCGACATGGCGATCTGCACGTCGCCCGGTTTCTGTGCCTTGCCCGACGGCATGTTTTCCGAGGCGCAGACGATGGCCAGCACGCGCACCTTCGGTTTCAACAGCGCGATGGCACGGATGGCGCCCAGCATGGCCGCGCCTCCGGCCATGTCGTACTTCATTTTTTCCATGCCGTCACTGGGCTTGATGGAAATGCCGCCGGTATCGAAGGTAATACCCTTGCCGACCAGCCCGATGAGCGGCTTTTCGGGCGCGCCCTTGGGTTCATAGCGCGCCACGATCAACGCGGGCGGCTCGTCCGAACCCTGCGCCACGCTCCAGAATGCGCCCATCTTCAGCTCATGCAGCTTCTCGGCGCCGTAAGTCTCGATCGTCAACTCGGGCATGCCGAGCCCCTCGACCATCCTCCGCGCACGGTGCGCCATCATGGTTGGCGTCATCTTGTTGCCGGGTTCGTTGACCAGTTCGCGGGTGAAGTTCTGCGATTCGCCGACGATGCGCCCTTCCTCGACGGCACGCTCAATCTGGTCTGGCGCGCCACTGGCGACGATCGTGATCTCCTCGACGCTCTGGTCCTTGCGGTCGGACTTGTAGGTGTCGGGATCGAAGTTGGCGACGAACGCGCCTTCCACGATGGCGCGCACCGCTCCGGCCGCGTCCCCGGCAAGCTCCGGGACCAGGATGGCGAAGCGCTTGAAGTTTTTCGACTTCAGGAAGCGCGCGGCCGCGCCCGCCAGCTTGCGAACCTCCGACGTGGTGAAGTTTTTCGCCTGGCCTCCGCCGACGAAGAGCAGGCGCCTGGCCTTCATTCCCTGCGGATGGTGAAAGAGCACGGTTTCGTAGCTTTTCCCGGTAATTTCGTTGGCCGCAGCCAGTTCCTTGGCGGCGTTCCGGATGGCATCATCGCCGGCAGCGGGACGCCCTTCGTTCTTGTCCTTCTCGCCGTGGTCGAGCACGGGAACGATGAGGACGTCGGTGTCGAGCTGAGAAGCGGGATCGAATGAGAGCTTAATATTCATTTTTGCTTCCTCGAAAATGAAGAATCAAGAATTAAGAA
>DAISJI010000097.1:0-6765 GCA_036821585.1 Terriglobales bacterium | reverse complement strand
ACTCGGCACTTGGAACTCGGCCCTAGCTGTTATAATCGCGAATCTCTTGTATCTGCTTAAGCGACAAAGCCTTCGGCAGAAACTGAGGGGCCGGATAGCCCTTTTATTGTCAACAGCAACTCACCATTTGGGGTGTGCGACGTCTGACTTGCAGCAACCCATGAGACGACTTTTCGTTGTTCTAGCACTTATCTTGGCGCTGACTCTCCCAGCCGCCGCCGACAAAGCGAAGGGGTTTTACGACAAGGGTCGGGACGCCGAGGCGCGGCAAAGCTGGGAGCAGGCGTACGAGCTCTACAAACAGGCCTACGACCTCAAACCCAAGGACCTGCGCTACCGCACCGCCTATCTCCGTTCGCGGACGCAGGCGGCCGCCTCGCGCGTTCACCGCGGCGTGCAGTTGCGCGAGAACGGCAACCTGGAAGAAGCGCTGGCCGAATTTCAGCGTGCGGCGGAAATCGATCCGGGCATGGATGTTGCGCAGCAGGAGTTGCGGCGCACCCGCGACATGATCGAGAAGACTTTGCCCAAGGCGCCGCCCGGAATACCGGTCAGCGAATTGGGCCAGATCGCGGTCAATGCCCAGGGTCCCGCCGAGCTCAAGCCCATCGACAACAAGCCCATCACGCTGCGGATGACCGAAGATTCCAAGCAAATCTATTCGACCATCGGCAAGCTGGCGGGCATCAACGTTCTCTTCGATCCCGATTACGTTTCGCGCCGGATTTCGATCGAACTGAACAACGTCTCGCTTTACGAAGCGCTGGAAATCGTAGCGCTGGAGTCCAAAACCTTCTGGCGCCCGGTCACATCCAACACGCTCTTCATTGCCAGCGATACCAAGACCAAGCGCACCGAACTGGAAGAGAACGTCGTCAAGACTTTCTATCTTTCCAACGCCTACACCACCACCGACGTCCAGGATACGATCAACACCATCCGCACCCTGACCGAGATCACCCGCCTCGTGCCCTTGCAGACGCAGAGCGCGATCGTGGTGCGCGGAACGCCCGACCAGGTCGCGCTGGCGGAAAAGATCATCAACGACATTGATAAGGCGCGTCCGGAAGTTCTGGTGGACGTTGCCGTCATGCAGGTCAGCAAAGACAGGATCCGGCAGATGGGTATCAGCCCGCCCGGACAGGCATCGGTCACGTTGCAGAACAACTTGACCACCACCACCAGCCCGACCACCACGACCACCGGCACCACCACGACGGGCGGCACGACCTCCACCACCTCCAACACGCCGCAGATCACGCTCAACAAGCTGGCCAACCTGACTTCGAACGACTTCGTGGTCAGCATTCCCAGCGCTACGGTGCAGTTCCTGATGAGCGACTCGAAGACGAAAATCATCCAGAACCCGCAGGTACGCACGCTCAATCAGGCCAAGGCGAGCCTCAAGATCGGCGACCGCGTGCCCGTGGCGACCGGTTCGTTCGGGTCGGGTATCGGCAGCATCGGCGGCATCAACCCGCTGGTCAATACGCAGTTCCAGTACATTGACGTCGGCGTGAACATCGACATCACCCCGACCATCCATCCCGACCGCTCGGTTTCCTTGAAGGTCAAGATGGAAGTCTCGTCGGTGACATCGCACGTCAGCATTGGCGGCATCGACCAGCCGGTGATCGGGCAGCGGACGATCGAGCAAGAAATCCGCTTGAAAGAAGGCGAAGTCAACCTGATGGGCGGCATGCTCGAAGACACCGACCTGAAGTCCGTGAGCGGCTGGCCTTTCTTCTCGCAGATCCCGATTCTCAGGTACCTGTTCTCGCAGGAAAACGTGGAGCACCGCGAGAACGAGATCGTCTTCGCCATGACGCCGCACATCGTTCGCGGCCACAATATTTCCGAACTCAACCTGCGTCCGATCGACGTGGGCACCAGCAACGCGATCGAGCTGCGCCGTGGGAATCCGGCTCCGGTCGCCGCTCCGGCGCCCCCTGCAAGCACCGCCCCCGCGCCGCCAACGCAGCCGCAACCGCAGGCGAATGCGAGCCCGGCGATCTTGAGCTTCGAGCCCGCCCAGATCACGCAACCCGCGGGCTCTACATTCCCGATTAACGTCTCGATCGCGAACGCGTCCAACGTGTACGCAGTGCCGGTAGAGATCACCTACGACCCGAAGCAGTTGCAGTTAATGAACGTCTCGCCCGGCCAGTTCCTCCAGAAAGACGGGCAACCGGTCGCTCTGGTGCACCGTCCCGACGAGGAGAAGGGCATCATCGTGGTGAACGCCACGCGGCCGCCTGGCGCCAGCGGCATGTCGGGACAGGGAACTGTGTTCACCCTCACTTTCCTGGCCAAGTCGGCAGGTCAGTCGATGCTGAACATCACACGGGCCGGCGCGCGCGATCCCGGCCAGAACCCGCTTCCCGTCAACGCGGGCCAGGCGATGATTACGGTGAAGTAATTTGAAATTTGAAATTGTGTAATTTGAAATTGAGTCGGGAGCCGCTTGGGGCCACAACCGCTTCAATTTCAAATTTTCAAATTCCCAATTTCAAATCCGAGGCAGTTCTCTTTGTCGAGATTCATACACAAGAAACAGCTCGGCCTGACCCTGATCGAGTTGATCGTCGCCGTCGCCATCCTCATGATCCTGACCGGGGCTGCGGTTCCCCTCGTTCGCGTACGTGTCCGCCGCGAAAAGGAGCGCGACCTCCGCCGGGCGCTGTGGGAGATGCGCGACGCCATCGACCGCTACAAGGACGCGGCCGACCGCGGCGCCTTCCAAATTAAGCTCGGGACCGAGGGCTATCCAGACGATCTGGACAAGCTCGTCGAGGGCGTGGACGTTGGAGGAAAGAAAGTGCGCTTCCTGCGCCACATTCCGGTTGACCCGATGACCAACAAAACGGAGTGGGGCAAGCGCTGCATGTCCGACGATCCCGATTCGAGCTCGTGGTGCGGCTCGAGCGTGTTCGACGTGTTCACCCAGTCCACCGGCACCGCGCTGGATGGAACGAAGTATTCGGATTGGTGAGGCGTACTTGAAAATTCGTGAGCTGTAATTCGGCCAGCAGGTCCGGATTACGAATTTCGAATTACGGATTACGCCTGGGCAGTGTCTAAAATATAAGTGACGTTCATGTCGCACCGGCGCAAAAATCGCGGCTTTACCCTGATCGAGTTGATGATCGTGATCAGCATCATCCTCATCCTCGTCTCCATCGCGATACCCATGTACAACCAGTCCATCGTGCGCGCCAAGGAAGCGGTGCTCCACCAGGACCTGTTTGCCATGCGCTCCGTCATTGACCAGTACACGATGGACAAAGGGAAGGCTCCGCAGTCGCTCGACGACCTGGTAAGTGCCGGGTATCTCAAAATCATTCCCCTCGATCCCTTCACCAACGCGCGCGATACCTGGCAGGCCCAGCCGGAAGATGTGCTGCTCACCATCAATCAGGATGAGCCCGGCATCAGCGACGTCCACTCCGGCGCCAGCGGTACCGGCACCGACGGCACTGCGTACAGCAGTTGGTGAAGTTTCGCCTTTCTTAGGTACTGAAAAACCTGAAAAGCAAGCGCGAAGTTATAGCCGGCAACCGCACCGGGACGAGGCACTCGGGCCCTCGTCCCGGTATTATTTCTGGGCCAAGAATCGCGCTCGATTCCCAAGATAGGAATCAGCAGCGGCCAATGGGTACCGGCCTGAAACACTGCCCGGCAGCCGCCAAATCCGCGGCATTTCATTTTGGGCACGAATTCCCGAATCCGGCAGTGATTTTGGGCGTCCGCCAACCTACCGAAGATACGTGCTTTACATCACATCCTTCCAAATCGGAAGTGTATATGCTCTGCCCGAAAGTGCCGTAGTGGGCCTGAGGGTCCATTTCGATGCCGCGTATCCGCTCGAATTCGTCCCGAAATGCAGCCCACGAAAGTGGTCTCGATCTGCTACTTGCGGCAGCCATTGCCTTCCCCCATGGGTTGATGATCGAGGAGCGCGGCACGGTGAAATATGCAAATCCGGCGTACGCGCGCCTGGCCGGGCACGAGTCGGTAGAAGAGGTTGTCGAACGTCCGGTGGCGAGCCTCGGCCTCTCCGGTCCGCCGTCCCCGAAGAAAAACGGACATGCCGCGCGCGTGTACGACACCATGCGCTTCGAGTTCCGGCACGGGCGGCACAAGGTCGCCCTGCACGTGGTGCGCGATGTAACCGACCGTCGCATGCTGGAAGCGCGACTGCTCGAAGCGAAAAAAATGGAAGCGCTGGGACGCCTGATAGGCGGCGTCGCGCACGACTTCAACAACATCCTGACGGCGATTACCCTGCATTCGGACCTGCTGCGGGAACGGAACGTCGTGGGCGTGCGCGAGGTCGAGGAGATCCACGAGGCGGCGCAGCGCGGGGCCGGTCTCGTCCGCCAGTTGTTGACCTTCGCCCGGCAGCATCCGGCGCCGCCACACATCGTTTCCGTGCGCACGATGATTGCCTCGATGAGCGCGGTCGTCGAGCCGCTGATCGGGGAAGATATTGAGTTGGTGGCGCAGTGCGCCGCCGAGCGTGACTGCGTTCGCGCCGATCCCGCACAATTGCAGCAGGTAATTCTTAACCTGGTGGTGAACGCGCGCGACGCGCTGCCCAAGGGTGGCCGCATTCGCATCCAGACCTCCGATTCCGAACTGGACGCACGCGAAGCCACCCGGCGCGGCTTGAGCGCGGGCCACTACGTCTGCCTGGCCGTCGAGGACAACGGTTGCGGGATGAAAGACGAGGTGCGCGCGCGTATCTTCGAACCTTTCTTCACTACCAAGAAGCACGGCACCGGGACCGGGCTGGGCATGTCGATGGTGTACGGCATCGTCAACCAGGCCGGCGGGACAGTATCGGTTGCCAGCAAGGTGGGAAAGGGAACGCGCGTCACGGTCCTGCTGCCGCGATTGGCGGTGGCGCAGCCCGACCCGGCAAGCGAGGAAAACAACACAGCGCGCGGCGGACACGAGACGGTCCTGCTGGCCGAGGACGACACCGCGGTGCGCGCTTCCATTGCCAGCCTGCTGAGCGCGCGTGGCTATCGCGTGTTGCAGGCCAGCGACGGCCTCCATGCCGTGCGCATGGCCCGCGCCTGCAAGTCCCCGATTCACCTGCTGCTGAGCGACGTGGTGATGCCCCGCATGAATGGCGTGGACGCCGCCACCAAGGTCCGGCAACTGCATCCCGAAGCGAAAGTACTTTTTATATCCGGTTATCCGGCCAAGGCCGCCACCGTGGCGGTTCCCGAGGCACTGCTGTTCAAACCGTTTTCGCGCACCGTGCTGGAGCAAAGAGTGCGCGAGACGCTGGAGGAACGCTCGCCTTCCAGCAAGGCGGCGCACGGCCACGCGGCCGTTAGAGGAATGTCATGATAGCTACTGCTGAAATCACTTCGACACATGAGATCGCCGGGGCAAACCTGCTCAACCTGCTCGTCGTCGACGACGAGCGCACGGTCCGCGAGGGCTGCCGTGACGCGGCGCACATTGCGGGCTTCAATACGTTCATCGCCGATTCGGCCGAACACGCCGGCAAAATCCTGGACCAGCAGGCCATCGACATCGTCCTGCTCGACCTCAGGCTGCCGGGCGTCAATGGCCTGGAGGCGCTGAAGACCATCAAGAGCCGCCAGCCCAACGCGGTGGTCATCGTCATGACCGGGTTTGCGACCGTGTCCTCGGCGGTGCAGGCGATGAAGTATGGCGCCTTCGATTACATCAGCAAGCCCTTCACCCTCGACGAACTGCGCGTCATGCTGGAGCGCGGCATCGACGAGTTGAAGATGACGACCGAGAAGCGCGTGCTGCGCGAGCGGCTGCGCTCCAAGCACGGCTTCGGTTCGATCATCGGACGCTCGCCCGAGATGGAGAAGCTGTACCGCATCATCGCCAAGGCGGCGCAAAGCACCCACCCGGTCCTGATCTCCGGCGAGAGCGGCACCGGCAAGGAACTGGTCGCCCGCTCGATCCATTACTCGGGCCCGTGCCACGACAAGCCGTTCATCCCCGTCGATTGCGGCTCACTGGTGCCGGCGCTGATTGAAAGCGAGCTCTTCGGCTACGCGCGCGGCGCCTTTACCGGCGCGGTCCGGGCCAAGGAAGGGCTGCTGTCCATCGCGCAAGGTGGCACCATTTTTCTCGACGAGGTTGGAGATCTGCCCGTCGATTTGCAGGCCAAGCTGCTGCGCGCCATCCAGGAGAAGGAAATTCGTCCGGTCGGAAGCACGAAGCGGCTCCCCATCAATGTGCGCATTTTGGCGGCCACCAACCGCGACCTGGAGGAGGCGGTGGCGGAAGGGACCTTCCGGCGTGACCTGTACTTCCGGCTCAACGTGCTTACGCTGAAGATCCGGCCGCTGCGCGAGCGCAAACAGGACATCCCGCTGCTGGTAGACCACTTCCTCGACCGCCTGGCGAGGACGTCGGGCGTGACCCGCAGCATGAGCAACGAGGCCATGAGGGCCTTGGAAGCGTATGACTGGCCGGGCAACGTGCGCGAACTGGAAAATTCCATCGACCGCGCTTGCGCGCTCAGCTCCGGGCCGACGATCCAGACTGCGGATCTGCCTTCCCCGGTGCAGAACCTCCACAATCGGATTCCACAGGAAGCCGCGAACGGACCGAGGATCGTCCCCCTCGCCGCCATGGAAAAGCAGGTGATCCTGAAGACCATCGACCAGCTCAAGGGCGACAAGCTGCTGGCAGCGCGGCTGCTCGGCATCGGCAAGACCACGCTGTATCGGAAGCTGAAGGAGTACGCGTCGGAAGACTAAAACA
>DAISJI010000096.1:6047-8432 GCA_036821585.1 Terriglobales bacterium | reverse complement strand
TACCGGTCGATACAGGGGGAAAGCTCCTTTGCCGGATTGCCGTGCACCTTCGTCCGCCTGGCCGGATGCAACCTGCGCTGCACCTGGTGCGATAGCGAGTACACCTTTAGCGGCGGCCGCAAGATGTCGATCGAAGAAGTGGAAGCGGAGGTAAAACGCCTCTCGCCCGCCGGTCTGGTGGAGATCACCGGCGGCGAGCCGATGCTGCAGGAGCGCGAACTGGTCCCGCTCATGGATCGCCTGCTTGCCTCGGGTTACGAGCTATTGCTCGAGACCAGCGGCGAGCGTCCGTTGGAGCGCGTGCCCAGGCCGGTGCACAAGATCGTGGACGTAAAGTGTCCGGACTCCGGCGCCGGCGGCACCTTCCGCATGGAGAACCTGGCGACGCTCGGCCCCGCCGACGAGGTCAAGTTTGTCATCGCCTCGCGCGCCGACTACGATTTCGCCCGCGACTTCACTCGGCAGCACGAACTGGAACGACGGACAGGCGGCGTGATCTTTTCTCCCGCCTTTCGCAAGGACGCCGCCGTTGCGCGCGACGTATCTCACTGCGTCGTGGACCCGCGCGACCTTGCGGGCTGGATCGTCGCCGACGGCCTCAACGTGCGCCTCGGCCTGCAGATACACAAGTTTATTTGGGCCCCGGAAACGAAAGGCGTTTAACGAATTTGCAATTTGCAATTTTAAAATTGCAAATCGACGGACAGCTATTCTGCTTTCGGCGCCATCTCAATGACTAGAGACCCACAAATGAGCGGCAATGGCGCAGGCCGGACCAAGGCCGTGGTGCTGTTGAGCGGTGGTATGGACTCGTGTGTCTGCGCGGCCCTGGCCGCGCGCGACTACGATGCTGCCGCCCTTCACATCATGTACGGCCAGCGCACCGAGGCGCGGGAGCGGCGCTCGTTTGAAGGAGTTTGCGACCGCCTGGGTATCCGCCGCCGCATGGTCCTGCGCAATGAGGCGCTGCGCCAGATCGGCGGCTCGGCCCTGACCGATGCGTCAATCGCGGTTCCCGATGCCGACCAGAGCTTCCAGGGCCGCGCCGTCGACCACCGACCTTCGACCGTCGACGCTTCGGTCCCCATCACCTACGTCCCCTTCCGCAACGCGCATTTCTTGAGTGCGGCGGTCAGTTGGGCGGAAGTGCTGGGCGCGGAGCGTATCCTGATTGGCGCCGTCGAACAGGATAGTTCCGGGTATCCCGATTGCCGCCCTGCCTATTACCAGGCCTTTAACGAGGTGATTCGGACAGGCACCGCGCAGGGAAACATCCGGATCGAGACGCCGTTGATAGGTCTCAGGAAATCGCAGATTGTGACGCTTGGCCTTGAATTGGGCGCTCCTTTCGATTTAACGTGGAGCTGCTACGGTCGTGAAGACGAGGCGTGCGGCGCCTGTGAGAGCTGCGTATTGCGCTTGCGTGCCTTCGCCGCAGCGGGCGCTCGCGATCCGGTTCCCTACGTCACCGGTGCGCGATCCTGAATTTCGGCGCGCCCAGGGCGCGCGATCTTGAACAAAGTTTTTCAGCCGGAGGGCAGAAATGAAACGCAATCTGATGGTGGTGGCGCTGGCCCTGGGGTTGGCGTCGCTGTTGGTGCCCCCGTCGTGGGCGCAGATGTCGAACATGGCGATCGTGAAAGGGGTGGTCAAGGACAAGGATGGCAAGCCCATCCCTGGCGCGCAGGTGCAGTTCGTCGGCACCGAAAACGGCCGCAAGCTGCAGTTGAAGACCGACAAGAAGGGCGAGTACTACTCGCTGGGCGTGCAGTCGGGAAAGTACAACGTCAACTTCTCAGGCCCGGACGGCACGAAGCTTTTCTCGCTGAGCGGTGTCCAGGTGAAGCTCGGCGAGGAGAACAAGTTCGATCTCGATATGCAAAAGGAGTATGCCAATGCGCAGGCCGGCGGCCAGGCGCAAATGACGCCGGAACAGAAGAAGCAGATTGAGGAATCGCAAAAGGAAAACAGCAAGATCAAGGGCCTGAATGAAAAGCTGGCTGCCGCCGCTACTTTCCAGGAGGCCGGCAACCACGAGCAGGCCGTCGCCACGCTGACCGAAGCGGCGCAAATGGACCCGACCCGCGACCTGATCTGGTTCAAGCTGGCCGACTCCGAACGCCTCTGGGCGGGCAAGACCTCGGGCGATCCTTCGTCGCAGAAGGAACGCTACGCCAAGTCGATCGAGGATTACAAGAAGGCGATCGCCATCAAGCCGCAGGGCGCGTACTACAACAACATGGCCGAGGCCTACGCCAAGATGGGTGACACGCAGAGCGCCATCGCCGCCTACTCGCAGGCGGCGCAGTTGGATCCGGCCGAGGCCGGAAAGTACTACTTCAACGAAGGCGCCGTGCTCACCAATACCGGCAAGGTCGACGAAGC
>DAISJI010000096.1:2599-5947 GCA_036821585.1 Terriglobales bacterium | reverse complement strand
GCGCCATCGTTGAGCGCGAGGCCGCGAAGGTACGTCCCGGCGACAGCGAGCCGGTGGAGCTTCTGCTCGCCCGCGGACGCGTCCTGGCCGAAACCGTGGTTGCCGACCGCGACTTCCCCCCTTTCCCTCGCGCCGCCCGCGACGGCTACGCCGTGCGCGCCGCCGATGTATCCCAGGTTCCGGCGCTGTTGAAGTTCGTCGGCGAGATTCGCGCCGGCGGCCCCGACGCGGGTATCGCCGTGAATGCGGGCGAGGCCGCGGAAATTATGACCGGAGCGCCTCTCCCTCCCGGCGCCGACGCCGTTGTTATGGTCGAGTACACGGCGCTCCGCGGCGATCAAATCGAAATTCAACGGAGCGTCGCGAGCGGCGAAAACTTTGTTCCCGTCGGGGCGGAGGCGAAACGCGGCGCCGCACTCCTTTCGCAGGGAACGCGCCTGACACCCGCGGCCATCGCCATTGCCGGCTCCTGCGGATGCCACGAGCTGCGCGTCTTCCGGCGTCCGCAGGTGGCAATTCTTTCTACCGGCGACGAACTGGTGGACGTCGCCGCCGAACCCGGCCCCAACCAGATCCGCAATTCGAATTCTTACTCGCTGGCCGCGCAGGTGCAGCAGGCCGGTGGCGACCCGGTCGTGCTGCCCGTAGCGCCCGACGAACCCCGCCAGTTGCGCAAGCTCATGCAGGAGGGACTGGCCACCGACCTGCTCCTGCTCTCCGGCGGCGTCAGCATGGGCAAGTACGACCTGGTGGAACCGGTGCTTGCCGAAATGGAAGCGAAGTTCTTCTTTACCGGCGCGGCCATCCAGCCGGGAAAGCCCATCGTCTTTGGGGCCGCTCCGCCTCGCCGCGGCGCGCCGCCCACTTACTTTTTCGGACTGCCCGGGAACCCGGTTTCGACCATGGTGTGCTTTGAGCTTTTCGCCCGTACCATGCTGGAAGCGCTGGCGGGTGTATCGGCGCGCAAACTGGTCTTTGTGCAGGCGCGGCTGACGCGGGACGTAAAGGTCAAAACCGGGCTCACGCGCTTTCTCCCCGCTATTTTCGGCGGCGGGCAGGAACGCGTGGAAGTGGAATTGGTAAAGTGGCAAGGTTCGGGCGACATGGCCGCCACCGCCCGCGCCAATTGTTATCTGGTCGTCCCGCCAAACCGTGACGTGCTCAAAGCGGGGGAAACGGTTTCGGTCTTGTTGCAGTAGCACGTAATCAGTAGTCGGTAATCCGTGACCCGACACTCCCGATTACTGATTACCGATTACGTGTCTTTATGGACCAGAAAAAGATGTTCTGGATCATCTTCACCATACTCAGCCTGGTCTTGGACTTTGTCCTGCCGCTGATGTGGGGACTGATCGCGACCATTCCGCTGCTGTTTCTGTGCTGGTGGATCGTGTACCGTAGCGGCTGGGTCTCGTAAAGCGGATTTCCATGGCAAAGAAGCTTTCGCACTACGACCGTTCCGGCGGCGCCCGCATGGTGGACGTTTCCGCCAAGAAAACCACCCGGCGCGAAGCGGAGGCGTCGGCCTTCGTCGCCATGAATCCCAAAGTGGTCCGCGCGCTTGCCACCAACCCCAAGGGTGATCCCCTGGAAGTGGCGCGGGTAGCGGGAATCATGGCCGCCAAGCGCACTTCGGAACTCATCCCGATGTGCCATCCACTGCCGCTCACTGTCGTTGATGTGACCGCCGAAGTGTGCCAGAATGGCGTCGCCATTGCCTCTCGAGTCGCTACCACGGCCGTTACCGGCGTGGAAATGGAAGCGCTGGTTGCCGCCAGCGTCGCCGCGCTCACCGTTTACGACATGTGCAAGGCCCTCGACAAGGGCATCGAGATTCGTGAAGTGATGTTGCAGCGCAAGACGGGCGGCAAAAGCGGAGATTTCAATCGCCAGGCTCAGGGCGCAACGCGAAAGGCGAAGGGATAGGTTTTTGATCTGCGTGTATCAGCGTTAATCAGCGGCTGATTCTTTTATGCATGCCAACGTCAAAGTCCTGGTCGTCGACGACAACCCGATGGTGCTCGCGCTGCTGACCAACGCGCTCTCGACGCACGCCAAGGTCAGCACCGCCTCCGACGGCGCCGACGCCCTGATGCGCGTCATCGACGAGCCTTTCGACCTGATCGTCAGCGACTACCAGATGCCCGGCATGGACGGCCGCCAGTTGTTGGAAAAAATACGCTCGCGCGCCGCTACCTCGCGCATCCCGCTCATCCTCGTCGCCAGCAAGACCGACCTCACCGAGAAGCTCAAAGTGGTGCAGGACTCGGTCGAGGACTTCGTCGAGAAGCCGTTTTTCGTCAAAGAGGCCACCGCCCGCATCAAGCGCATCATCGACAAGATCGCGCTCGAAAAGATGGCCAAGGAAGCGCCCGCCTCCGACGGCAAGCTGCGCGGCAGCCTGGCGCAGATGAACGTGCTCGACCTGCTCCAGTCGCTCGACATGGGCAAGAAGACCTGCCTGCTCACCCTTACCAACAACAACGATTGTTGCGACATGTACTTTAGCGACGGCCAGATCAGCCACGCCGTCTACGGGGCGCTCAAGGGCGACGATGCCGTGTACAAAATCCTGAGCTGGCAGGGCGGCAATTTCCAGCTCGATTTCAACGGCCAGAGCAGCGAACAAACCACTACCCGCTCCACCCAGGGCCTGCTCATGGAAGGCCTGCGCATACTCGACGAATCCGCCCGCGAAGGCGAAGAAGACGTGCTGGAGTCGTGAAGCCGCGAGGCCTGGCGCGTATTCTGCCGTCTCTTCCTCTCCGTACCCTCTGTGGTGAATCCCTCTTTGCGTCCTTCGCCTTGATCTTCTACATTGAACGCGCATGACCTTCACCGCCGCCGTGCTCACCATCAGCGACCGCGCCGCCGCCGGGCAACGTGACGACCGCTCCGGGTCCGCCGTTGTTGCCGCGCTGGAGCAGGCCGGCTTCCGCGTCATCGCCGCCGACGTTCTCCCCGACGAGCGTGCCCGCATCGAGGCCTCCCTCATTCAGCTCAGCGAGACCGTCAACCTGATCGTGACGACCGGCGGCACCGGCATCGCCCCGCGTGACGTCACTCCGGAAGCCACGCGCGCCGTGGCCGACAAGGTCGTCGAAGGAATGGCGGAGCGGATGCGCGCCGAAGGTGCCAAGAAGACGCCGCTCGCCGCTCTCAGCCGCGGCGTCTGCGCCATTCGCGGAGCGGCACTGATCGTCAATGTCCCCGGCAGCCCCACCGCCGCCGTCGAATCGCTGCAAGCCGTGCTGCCCGTGCTCCCCCACGCGCTGGAACTTCTCGCCGGAAACACCGGCCACAATTAAGAATGAAGAAGTAAGAATGAAGAATGAATACTCGTTCCGC
>DAISJI010000096.1:0-2499 GCA_036821585.1 Terriglobales bacterium | reverse complement strand
TTCTTCATTCTGCATTTAGGATGTTGCCTTGGGCGTAATCAAAAATCTTCTCGCCAAGTGGACCCTGCTCCTGTGGACGCTGCTGAAGCCGCTCGGGGTCTGGGGCGTCTTCGCCATCGCCGCCATCGACTCGGCCGCGCTGGGCATGCCGCTCGACCCGATCGTCGCCGGCTACGTCTATCTCCAGCCGCAGAAATTCTGGCTCTACGTGCTCATGGCCTCGGCGGGCTCCGCGCTCGGCAGCCTCATCATCTACGCCATCGGTTACGAGATGGGCGAACTCGTGCTGGAAAAGAAAATGGGCAAGGAAAAGTTCCAGCGCGTCCGCGCCCGCTTCGAGAAGCACGAGTTCCTGGCTCTCTTCGTGCCCTCGCTCATGCCGCCGCCATTCCCTTTCAAGCTGTTTGCACTCTCGGCGGCAGTCTTCGAAATGCATATCACGCACTTCTTGCTCGCCATCTTTGTCGGCCGCGTGGTGCGCTTCCTGATCCTGTCCGCTCTGGTGGTGTTGTTCGGGCCGCAGGTGGTGGAGTTAATCGGTCCGCTCTTCCGGCAGCACGCCGGACTGATGGGCGCAATCATGGCCGTCACCGTAGGGCTGGTTGTCCTCTTGGTTTTGCGGAACAAGAGAAAGAACAAATTAGCCGTTGTTAAACGCTGATTTGCGCGGGGTGTATCTCGGTATTTCGGTCCTCCGGTATCTCGATACCGAAATACTGAAATACCGAAATACCCAAAACAAAAGGGCCAGCCTCACGCCGGCCCTCTTTAATTTTGTTTGATCTGCGTTTATCAGCGTTAATCAGCGGCTCACGTATTTATGCGACCTGCCGCGCGCCATCCGGCTTCAGCGCCGCAATCACCGCCGGGATCGCGAACAGCACCGCGGTAAAGAACACGTCCGACAGGACCTCGCGCTGGAAGAACGGCAGACCGACCACGTAGCACGCCATCAGGCCGCCGAAATTCTTCGGATACATCTCCCACACCGCCCACACCGCGAAGTTGCTGACCAGGAAGAACGAAACCGCGGCCGCCAGCGACGCGCCGAAAATCCGCAGCGGCGCCTGGTTGCGGCGCAAGAGCATGCCCAGCCCGATCATCCCCGCGTACCAGGCCCAGGTCACGAAGTGGTCGGCCGTAAGCGGATAGCCATAGCGCACCTTCGTCAGATACACGTCGGAAGCGGCCAGCAGCACCACCGGGACCCACGCCCAGCGCTTCGAACCCTTCGCGCCGAAGAAGAGCAACGACGCCGCCACCGGCGTGATGCTGAAGGTGTGGGGCAGCAGACGAAACGCTACGGCGATTACGACGAACAATACAGCCAGCATGGTCACCTCGAAGTCGAACAACGATTTTTATGCGCCGCGCGCGTGCGCGTCAAGCCTCGTGAACCGTATCCCGTATTTCGTATTCCGGCAAGCAGCATCACGTGGAGGCCGATGGCTCCGGAATACGAGATACGGAATACGGAATACGCATTTACCGCTTTCCGTTTTCTCCCGGATCCAGCAAATCCGGCCTCTGCTGCCGCGCCCCAAAGAACATGGTTACGACCTTCAGTTGCTCGTCCAATTGCACCCGCGCGCTCAAGGTCATTCGGTTGCGCCGCAGCTCGGGATAGTCGAAGCGCAGATCGTAGAACCGCACCAGGTATCCCGGCGGATCGCTGGTCCGCTCGACCTCGGTGAGCGGATACTGCGCCCAATCCAGGTACGTGTGCCCCAGCCGGCTGTCTTTTGCGGCCAAGTCGGGCGGCGTCTCCTCGCGCTTGAAGCGCGTGGTGGAAGCTCCGCTCGGGTCCACTTCGGGCGTCAGAGAATCCACCAGCACCTGCTCGAAAAAGCTCTCGCACTCGACCACGCCGTACCACTTGAACGGGTTCAGGAAGTACGGGTACGCCGACACCCTGATTGGCTCCTCGCCGTGGTACGTACGCGCTTCCAGCGTAGCGATGGCCCGCCGATGCTGGTAATCGCGCAATCCCCAGAGCGCCACCATCAGCACCAGTGCGACGACCGCCCCGCCCTGCCCCTTGGGTCCCTTGCGCCGCCCGCCGATCTCTTCGTTAATCAGCGCGAACAGCGAAGGCAGCAGCAATCCGCCGAGCAAAAAGATGTACAGCAGCGGCTCGAAAATAAAAATGATGTCCCACGAGAACCACTTGTACGAGAACGGCTCCAGCGGCCGCACGCCGTAGTTGTTGGTGAAGTCGAGCAGGATGTGGCTCAGCCCGGCGAGGCAGGCGAACCCGTAGAGCAGTCCCCAGTTCGGCGTCTTCGCCGGATCGGGCGTGACGATCTTGTCGGTTGCGCGCGCCACGAACGGATCGGGCGGTTTCCTTCGCCAGCGCCAGATCAAGTACATGAACCCGACCACGAACGCCGCCACCAGCGGCACGCCGACAAAGGCATGCGTGATGCCGCGATGGTGTTCGAAGCCGGTAATCGGCCCGCCGAAGTAGGCGACCATGTCGAGATCGGCGGCTTCCGCGGC
>DAISJI010000095.1:0-8581 GCA_036821585.1 Terriglobales bacterium | reverse complement strand
TTATTCAATTGAGGCGAGTATCGCGGCGCGGCGACGGTACTTGTGTTGCGAGTCCTAAAAACATCGCTTAACTGTCATTCTTCTTGATCACCGTGGCGTGGCCGATTTCGCAGCCTGAGTGCCGGTAAACTTTTGCTGCAGAACTCGCAGGATTCCGGTGAGCAGCATGGATGGAGTTGGAGGACAGCCGGGGATGTAAGCGTCAACCGGAACCAGCTTGTCGACCGGCCCCTCAAACGCGTAGCTGCCGGAGAAGATGCCGCCACTACATCCGCAAGCGCCCACGGCAACCACCAACTTCGGCGATGGGGTCACCGCGAAAGTCTGCCGGAGCGCCTCGGCCATGTTGCGCGTGACCGGCCCGGTCACGAGCAGCATGTCCGCGTGCTTGGGCGATGCGACGAAATGGATTCCGAACCGCTCCAGGTCGTAATAAGGATTGGTGAGCGCGACGATCTCCTGTTCGCAGCCGTTGCAGGAGCCGGAGTCCACTTCGCGGACGTTCAGGGCGCGGCCCAGCAGCGCCCGAATCCCGGCCGCCGCGGCCGTCATGGCGGGTTCCTCCGCGACGATCTCGGCGCCATTCTCGACATCCCAGCGCCGCACCAGCCCGGTTTTCGAAACCCCGCAGTGCGTAAACTTCTCGGCGGCGACGAACGCTCCCCCGCCCACCTCGATGCAGCGGCCGCATCCGATGCATGCGCCGTAATTCAACGCCAGGTGCTGGCGGCCGTTCGCGGACTCGAGCGCGAGCGCGGAAGTCGGACATGCCTCGACAACCCGCTGCGCGATGGCGCGGTTTAACCGCGAACCGGCGACGATCGGCATGCGGCTTCCCGTCGCGGTTCCGAGCAGCGACTCGACCGGAATCAGCACGCTCTTGCTCTGCAGGCTGCGCCTGGCGATATCGAAGATCATCGGTCGCACCCCGAGTAAGAGAGGTTGAAGCTCTTATTGATCAGCGGAAAATCGGCGATGATGTTTCCCGGCATGGCCAACGGCAGCGCCGGCCAGTTCTGAAACGATGGCGACTTGATGTGGCAGCGCGCCACGCGTCCCTCGCGGATGCGCACCCAGTAGCCCAGTTCCCCGCGCGGCGATTCGACGGCCGAGAATCCTTCGCCACTTGCATCGGAGGGAACACTGGTGCTGATCGCGCCCGGCGGAAGCGCGTTCAGGCAATCGGCGATCAACTGGGTCGTGATCCTGGTTTCATCGATGCGGACCCTGGCGCGGGAAAGCACGTCGCCATAGTGGTAGTGCGGGATTTCGACGGTGAGATTGCGGTAAGCGCCGTAGGGATGATCGTGGCGCACATCCATCTTGATCCCGCTGGCGCGCGCCGCCGGACCGACGACGCCGAGATCGCGCGCCGCTTCGCGCGTGAGTATGCCGGTGGTTTCGAACCGGTTCTGGACCGATGGCGTGTCGAGCACCATTTGGGCGAGGACGGCGAAATCATGTGCAGCCACAGCGACGTCCGCGGCAAAAGGGCCCGCGTCGAAATCCGCCAGGTCGCGCTTCACGCCGCCAGGAACGGCGATGCCGCGCCAGAAGCGCGTCCCGAGGTAGCGCGTGGAAAGCAGCAGCAACGATTCCTTGATCCGGGCCGTGTATGCCGCCGGAACGGTGAAGCCGACATCGCCGCAGAGCGCGCCCACGTCGGCAATGTGCGCGATCATGCGCTCCAGCTCGAGCCCGATCAGCCGGATGGCGTTGGCGCGCGGCGGCACTGGAATTCCGAGCGCGTTTTCGACGGCCTGGCAGTATGCCACCGCGTGCGCAAAACAGTTGTCGCCGGATACCGATTCCGCCAGCATCGGCGCGTCCATCACCGGTGCGCCTTCGAACAGTTTTTCCGTTCCCTTGTGGGTGTAGAAGTGGCGCAGTTCGAGATGGAGCACGGTGTCGCCAACGACGCTGAAACGAAAGTGTCCGGGCTCGATGATGCCGGCGTGCACCGGGCCGACCGCAACCTCGCACACACCCGCTCCCTGCACTTTCAGGAAACGGTATTCGCGGTGAGCCGCCGGGACATTTGCGATGTCCCCCAACATGGGGTAAACGCCGTCGGGCCAGTTCTCGTGAAAGAGCAGCGGGCGCAGGTCCGGATGGTCCTTGATTTGTACGCCGAACTGGTCGGCCAACTCGCGCTCATGCCATGCCGCGGCAGGCGTTACCGGTGTGGCCGACGGTACCGCTCCCTCGGCTACGCAATCGAGAACGCGGTAATCCCGGTTGTCCACATCGGCGATGTAGTGCACGCGGACCCGCCGGTCCGGATCAAGGCTGCCGAAAACCGTCACCAGGCGAACGTTAGGCGACGCCAACAGTCTCAGGACGTCTTCGAATTTCGTTGGCGTTGCGGGCTGTGGCGCCGGGCTCATCGCAGCACCACCACCGCGGCGTGCAGCATCGCCGTGAATGCCTGGGGAATGTGGATGCCGAGCACGACCAGGCACACCGCGCACACCGACATCGCCGCGAAATCCGAAGTGGCCAGCTTCAGCTTGGCAGGACGCACCTCCGCGTCTCCGCCAAACATGCCCTGGAAGTGCTGGAGCATGGCGCCGAAGACGACCGACAAAACCGCCAGCAGCAGCACGGCCACGAAGTAGTGCGATCCGATAAACGCCTGCGTCAGGATCATGAATTCGCTGACGAACAGCCCGAACGGTGGTAATCCGACGATGGACAATCCGCCCACCACGAGTGCGCCCGTGGTCCACGGCATCGACTTCGCCATGCCACGGATCTTCTCCATGCTCAACGTGCCGAAGTTCTCGCGCACGTTTCCTGCCCCGAAAAACAGCAGCGCCTTGGCAATCGAATGGTTGAACGTATGCAACAACGCCCCGTAAGTTCCCAGCATGCCGCCCATACCGATGCCGAGCGCGACGATGCCCATGTGCTCGATGCTGCTGTAGGCAAACAGGCGCTTGAGGTCGCGCTGCACCACCATCAGGAACGCAGCCACGGTGATCGACATTCCGCCAAACACCAGCAGCAGCGTGTGGCTGAAGCCACTGCCGATGGCGCGCGAAACAATCGCGTCGAAGCGCAGCACCGCGTACAGCGCGCAATTGAGGAGCACCGCCGACAGCATCGCGCTGATCGGCGACGGCGCCTCCGCATGCGCGTCCGGCAGCCAACTGTGCATGGGAACGAAACCAATCTTCGTGCCATAGCCGACCACAACGAATACAAACGCAAGCTTGACCAGATCCGGGACCACGCCCAGCTTCGGCGCGGCTGCCATCAGCACCGTCCAATCGAGCGCCGATTCCGGATTCACCCCGCCCTTCACCGCCGCCAGGTAAAGCGCGATGGTGCCGAACAGGGCGAAGGCGATGCCAACCGTGCAAACGATCAGGTATTTCCAGCCCGCCTCAACCGCGCCCTCGGTGTTGTAGAAGCCGACCAGCAGCGCCGACGCGAGCGTGGTCGCCTCGACGAAGATCCACAGCATCCCGAGGTTCGCCGAAAGGTAAACGGCGACCATCGTGAACAGGAACAGGAAAAACAGCGCGTAGAACCAGCGCGGCGACGAGAACCGTCCCTCTGGGATGTGGCGCAGGTAACCAACCGAATAGGCGAGCACGATTACCGAAATCAGCCCAATATTCGCGAGGAAGAAGGAAGTAAGTGCGTCGGCGCGCAGGTAACGGCCCGTCTGTAGCGCGCCTGCCGTGTGCACCTTCCACGCCACGTTCGCGATCGCCGCCAACTCGAGTGCGCCGGTACTGAGCGCGACACTCGCCGCCGCGCGCGCACTCCGGCAGGCGAGCACCAGCATCGCTCCCAGCAGCGGCACGAGAAGTGGAAAAATCAAAGTCACCGGTCAGCCCCTCAGCTTCCGCAGCTTCGACACATCCAGGTGGTCGAAGGTGTCGCGGATACGAAACACGAACAGTCCCATGAGAAACACGCCCATCAGCAGGTCGAAGAAGATGCCGATCTCGATCACCAGCGGCATGCCAAACGTCGTGGTCAGCGCCGCGAGGAAGATGCCGTTCTCCAGCACCAGCAGGCCGATCACCTGCATCAGCGCTTTCTTCCGGCTCACCATCAGGAACGCGCCGGTCAGGATCAGGGCCACCGCCGCGGCCAGCATGTCTTCCTCGACGCCCAGCGTCTGCACGTACGGCCGCACCGCGTAGAAGGAAAGCAGGATCAGCCCGGCTGCGGTAAACACCGACTGCGACGACGTGGTGGAGGACGCGACTTCGCGCGGCGCATTCAGCCGCTCCACGATGCGGAACAGCGCCAGCGGTATGGCCAGCACTTTGATCACAAACACCATGGCGGCGACAATGTACATTTCGGCCGATTTGTGCACGAACGCCAGCGCCAGGATCTGCGAGGTCAGCACGGCAGATTGTGCGCCGAACAGGACGATGCAGGTCGAAATGCGCTTGGCGGACGCCATCATCAGCACCGTGATAAACAGCAGCACGGCCGCCGATGCTAATGCCTTCGTCGCTGCCAGTTCCATCAGTCCCATGCGTTACCTCATCAGCGCCGTGAACACCACAGCCAGGATCGCCAGCGCCGAAGCGACCCCCAGGAAATCCGGCACCATGTACATGCGCAGCTTCGCCACGCTGCTCTCGACGATCGCGATTGCGCCCGCCAGCAGCAGCGCTTTCAGCACATAGACTGCCAACGCAGTTGCCAGCGCGGCGGGCGTAAACGTAGCCGCCATTCCCCAGGGCACGAACAACGCGATCAACAGCGCCAGGATGACGTTGAGCTTCACCGCGCTCGCCCACTCGATCCAGGCCAGGCTCGGCCCGGAGTACTCCAGCACCATGGCTTCGTGGATCATGGTGAGTTCCAGGTGCGTGGTCGGATTGTCCACGGGGATGCGCCCGGTCTCCGCGATCGCCACCAACGTGAGCGCCGTGAAGGCCAGCGCGTGCACCGCCGATAGCTGGAAGAAGTCCTGGTTCAGCGTCCACTGCACGATGCCCTGCACGCTGCTTGAGCGCGAGAGGATTGCCACCGCGGCCAGTCCGAGCAGCAAGGGAGCTTCCGCCAATGTCGAGACCAGGGCTTCGCGGCTCGCGCCCATCCCGCCAAACGCGCTCCCGCCGTCCATTGCGCCCAGGAGTACGAAAAATCGTCCGAGCGCAAGCAGGTACACCAGCAGAATGAAATCCCCGGTCGCTCCCGCCAGTGCGCCGCCATGCAGCACAGGAACAAACGCCGCCGCAACCACCGTGGTGGCAAACAGGATGACAGGCGCGATGCGGAAGAGCGCCGACGCAGTATCCGGCGCCAGGTCTTGCTTGCGGAACAGCTTCCACAGGTCGGAATAAGGGCGAAAGATGCTGGCGCCCTGCCGGTTCTGTATGCGCGCCTTCAGCCGGGCGATCACTCCGCGCAAAAGTGGCGCCATCAGAACGAGTAACGCGGCTTGGAGGATATTCAGCGCCGGCGTCATGAAAACCTCACGAACACGAGCAGCGCCACCAGGGCGACGAAGATGTAGAGCAGGTACACCTGGATGTTGCCGGTCTGCAGCCGGCGCAAGCTATAAGAGGCGCTCACGATGGCATCCACGGCAGGCCGGTATAGAGACCGCTCGAACGACGTCGTGCGTACCGAGCGATAGGAGATCGCGGCTGGAAAGTAAGAGGACCCGGCGGGGGAAACATCAATCTTCCGCTCCGCGCGGTAAACGCGGGCGAACACCCTGCGCAGCGGCTTGGAGAAAGCCGTGGACGTGTACTGCATACGGCTGTTAAGCCCCGGCAGACCGCACGCCCACGTAACCGTGCTACGCGCCGCGCGCCGCAGTGCGACCACCAGTACCACGAAGCCGATCACCGCGATCGCGACCCATGGGATGACCCGTGCCATCGAGAATGCCGCGTCGGGCAGAATGCCGCCGCCCACCAAACCCTGCACGGCCGCGCCCAGGGGCCGCAGAACAAATCCCGGGGCAATGCCGATGGCCACGCACGCCACCGTCAGCAACACCATGGCAGCGGTCATCGGCAGCGGGACTTCGTGCGCGTGTTCCGCCTCGGTGCTGCGCGGTCTGCCCAGGAAAGCCACGCCGTACACCTTCGCGAAACACGCGGCTGCCAGTCCGCCGATCAAGGCCAGTACGCCGGCCATGAGCGGCAGGACGATGGCTGCCTGCACATTGCCGAGGGTCGAGCCGGCCAGAAAGCTACGGAAGGTCAGCCATTCGCTGATGAAGCCGTTGAACAGGGGCAGGCCGACGATCGAACAGCAGGCGACCAGGAACGCTGTGCCGGTTACCGGCATGCGTTTGAGCAGACCGCCAAGTTCCTCGATATCGATCGTGTGGGTCGCGTCCGAGATCGCGCCGGCGCCAAGGAATAGCGCACTCTTGAAGAGCGCGTGGTTGATTGTGTGCAGCAAGGCGGCAACCAGGGCGAGCGAAGCCCATCCGGCGGCGCCGTGGGTGAGGAAGACCAGGGATGCCCCAAGCCCGAGATAGATGATCCCGATGTTCTCCACGCTGTGGTACGCCAGCAGCCGTTTGAGGTCGTGCTCGTTAATCGCGTAGAGCACGCCCAGCACGCCCGACAACGCGCCCGCCGCCAGGAAAAGGTATCCCCACCAGCTCGGCCCGGCGCCGAGGAAATCGAAGGTGAAACGCACCACGCCGTAAATCGCGGTCTTGAGCATCACGCCCGACATCAGCGCCGACACCGGACTGGGCGCGATCGGGTGTGCACGCGGCAACCACAGGTGCAGGGGAATGATGCCGGCCTTGGTTCCGAATCCAACAAAGCTCAGCAGGAAGATGGCCGTGCGCAAACCTGCCGGCATGGTGGCAGCCGCTGTACGCATGGTCGCGAAGTCCAATCCCGGCGCGCTGCCCAGGAAGAGGAAGAAGGCGGCAACGACGGCCGCCGCTCCCGCGTGCATCATCAGCAGATAAATAAAGATGCTGTGCCGCCGCTCTCCCTCATCGCCGTCGATCAGGATCAGCCCCGCGGAAAACAGCGTCATCAATTCCCAGCCAAACAGGAACGCGAACGCGGTCGAGGCGGTCACGACCACCACCATCGACCCGATGAACAGCGGCAGCAGCGCCCAAAGCACCTGCCGGCGCATTCCCTCGTAGTGGCGCTCCACGTACGACGTCGAGAACAGAACGACCGGGACCGATACACTGCAAATGAGCAACAGAAAGAAAGCGCTCAGCCGGTCCACCGCCAGCGCAAACGGCAGCGGGGCCACTCCCGACAGGTCCACGCCCACGCCGGCGCCACGCCAAAAGCCCGCGCCGGCCAGCACCGCACCCAGCGCCATGAATATCAACAGCAACCCGCATGTCGCGATACGCGCTGTTTTCGACCGGCCAAACAGCAGGAACATTGCCGGAATGAAAAGCAAGGACGCGAGGAACGAAATGAAAGCGGTATGGATCATCCGGCGATGCGGGAGGCCCTCACCTGTTCTTGCCTTTGTGGTTGAGCTGGGAAAGCAGGTCGGCAAAGTGGCCCTTGAAAAGCTGCCGCGCCTCTTCGAGCAGCCGGAATACCGCCGGATCGCTGACCGAATAGAAGACGTTCAGCCCGTCTTTGCGCCCCACCACGATGTTGCTCTTGCGCAATACCGCCAGTTGCTGCGACAAGGTGCTTTGCTCGACCTGGAGGCGGGAGCTCAAGTCGTTGACGCCGATTTCGCCTCCGCGCAGCGCTTCCAGGATCCTGATCCGCAACGGGTGGGCCAGCGACTTGAAAAACTCGGCCGTAACTTGAGAGAGCTGAGGCATTGCTATATGAGTAGGTTTGAATATTACTATGTCATGGGATGGCTGGGAAAGAAAAAATGCTCGCGGTCACGCCCCGAGGACGCTGCGCCGCTGGAACACCCGCATTCCTGTGCTACGCTCGCGTCCCATGAGCACAGAGCCTTCCCCGCGGGTCAAGCGGCGGACCAGCGAAAAAGCCGGGCGGTTCACCGAATCGGTGATTCGCGAAATGACGCGCCAGGCCATGCTGCATGGCGCCATCAACCTCGCCCAGGGTTTCCCCGATTTCCCCGCACCGGAAGAGATCAAGCGCGCCGCGCAGGACGCCATCGCCGCCGATATCAACCAGTACGCCATCACCTGGGGCGCTAAACCGCTGCGCGACGCTATCGCCCGCCAGATGAAGCAATGGCAGGGAATTGACGTCGATCCGGAAACCGACATCACCGTCTGCTGTGGTTCCACCGAGGCCATGATCGCGTCGCTGATGGCCATCACCAATCCCGGCGACGAAGTCGTTGTCTTCGAGCCTTTCTACGAGAACTACGGACCCGATACGATTCTGTCCGGCGCCACTCCCCGCTACGTCCGTCTTCACCCGCCCGACAACACTGACGACACCTGGCGCTTCGACCCTCAGGAACTGCGCGCCGCCTTCAACGCCGACACCAAGGCGATTATTCTCAACACGCCGAATAATCCGACGGGCAAGGTATTCACCCGTGCGGAGTTGGAAGTCATTCGCGACCTCTGCCTGGAATTCGACGCGCTCGCCATCACCGACGAAATTTACGAACACATCCTCTACGACGGCACCGAGCACATCTCCATCGCCACCCT
>DAISJI010000094.1:7440-8589 GCA_036821585.1 Terriglobales bacterium | reverse complement strand
GGCCCGCCGCGGCGACCGCACCGCGCGCGAGATCTTTCGTGCCGCCGGACACTTGCTCGGCCTCGGCGTCGCCAACCTGATCAGCCTCTTCGATCCCGAGGTTGTCGTGCTCACCGGCGGGCTCACCAACGCCGCCGACCTTTTCGTTGACGAGCTGCAATCCACGGCACTCTCCCGCAGCCAGCCGCTCATTGCCGGTCAAGTGAAGATCCGCATCAGCCGCCTGCAATCGAAAGCGAATTTGCTCGGCGCGGCCAAGCTCGCGCTTGGAATGAAGAATTAAGAAGTCAGAATGAAGAATGAAATCGCACGCGATTCGCGCCGCTGATATTCTTCATTCTTAATTCTTCATTCTTCATTGAGAACATATGAGCCTCATCCAATATCGAGAAAGAATCACCGCCATCCTCAATTCCATCTGGACTACGCAATCGGAAAACATCCAACGCGCCGCCGCCATGATGGCCGACTCCATCGCCGGTGGCGGCCTGGTGCACCTTTTCGGCAGCGGCCACTCCGTGCTTCCGGTGCAGGACATTTTTCCCCGCTACGGCGCCTATCCCGGGTTCCGTCCGCTCATGGACATGCGCCTGATGTGGACCAACGTCATCGGCTCCGGCGGCGCCAAAGGCCTGCTTTGGCTCGAGCGTCGCGAGGGGTATGCGCAGGTGTTGTTCGAAAACGAGCCCATCCGCGCGGGTGACGTCATGCTCGTCTTTTCCCACGGAGGACTCAACGCCGCCGGCATCGAAGTCGCGCAAGAGGCGAAGAAGCGCGGTCTGTCGGTGGTCGCCGTCACCTCGATGGACAATTTCCGCAAGCGCGAGGCGGCGCATTCTTCAGGCAAGAAGCTGGCCGACTGTGCCGACATCGTCATCGACAACTGCTGTCCCGCCGAAGACGCGCTGGTGAAGATCGCCGATTGGAAGGCGCCGGTTGCCGCCAGTTCGACGGTCGCCACCGTGACCATCGCGATGGCGCTGGTGGCCCAGGTGGCGGAGGAGCTGGCGAAGCGCGGCCTGCATCCGCCCGTGTTCGTTTCGCCCAACGTTCCCGGCATTCCCAAGGACAACAACGACCGCGTGTACCTTGAGTACGAGCGCTCGCTGAAACGCCAATGATGTTTAAGCTTTGTCATCCTGAGCGAGG
>DAISJI010000094.1:2070-7340 GCA_036821585.1 Terriglobales bacterium | reverse complement strand
CCGAGTCGAAGGACCTTTTGTTTGCTTAGCTCGAAACTGAAACTGCAACTCGAAACTCTCTCATGAACCGCGCGCGCCTCTTCGTCTCCGCATGCGTTGGGATGTTTCTCTTTGGCGTCGCGCTGGTGCTGCAGGGGACGCTGTTCGGGCTGCCCGCGATGCGCGCGCGCCTCGAACTGTCCACGCTCGTCCGCCAGGGCGACCTGCAGACACTTCTCCTGTTCGGCGTCCTGGTCTCGACCATCCTCGTCGGCCCGCTCATGGATCGCTTTGGACACAAGCTGGTGCTCAGCCTGTCGGCCGCGCTGGTTGCGGTCTCACTCGCCGGCTTTGCGTTCGCCAACGGATATCAGGCCGCGCAGATCTTGTCGTTCGTCCTCGGCGTTGGCGGTGGCGGCCTGAACATGGCGACCAACGTCATGGTCTCCGACATCTACGGCGAGGACCGCGGCGCGAAGCTCAATCAACTCGGCGTGTTTTTTGGCGTGGGCGCACTCTTCCTGCCCTTCGTGACGGCGTGGGTGGCGCGCTCCATCACGCAACTCATATTGTTATCGGCGCTGCTCTCGGCCGCCTGCGCGGTTGCGTACATCGTCCTCAAGTTTCCCGACGCGCGCGAGGCCAGCGGCGCTTCCATCTTCGAATCGCTCAAAGCCGTTCGTTCTCCCGGCGTATTGCTGTTCGGCTTTTTGCTCTTCTTCGAATCCGGCAACGAGAGCGCCATGACCGGCTGGACTTCCACCTGGGCGACAAACCTGGGTGCTGGCGTGCGCACCGCGACTCTCATGCTCGCGCTCTTGCAGGGGATGATGATGATCGGTCGCCTGCTCGCCGCACCCGTGCTGCGCGTTGTCAGTAAGACGCAGTTGGTGCTGGCCAGCGCGATCGGCGGTTTTTTGTCGGTCGCGATCCTGCTCGCCGCGAAATCGATCCCGATGCTGGCGCTTGGCGCGGGACTCGCCGGCCTAACCTTCGCCGCCATTTATCCGACTGTCCTTGCGCTCGCCGGAGACCGCTACCAGCGCTACGCCGCCACCGTCTTCGGCATCCTGTTTACGATTGGTATATCGGGCGGGATGTTCTACCCGTGGGCCATCGGACACATTTCGCAGTCGCTGGGTTTGCGCGCGGGAATGTTCTTGCCCCTGGTCGGTACGGCAGCCATCACCGTGATCATGCTTATGCTCCGCGCAAAACATCCACCACCACCCCACCAAAGCCTCTAACCGCTCGACAATCGTCAATCGGAAATGCTTTTCGTCTCCACACCATTTACCCTGTTGCCCTGCCCATGTTCTCGAAACGCACCAACTGGAACCTCGCGCCCAATCGCTTCACCCGCGCCGTGGAAGCCCACCAGCGCGAGGGCAGGGAACTGCTCGATCTCACCGCCTCGAACCCGACGACGATTGGCCTCGAATACGATCCCAATCTCCTGAACGCTTTCGCTCATTCCGACGCGCTTCGCTATTCTCCCGAACCGCGCGGCCTGCGCAGCGCCCGCGAAGCTGTGTCGTCCTATTACGAATCGCGCGGCGGCCCCGTCTCGCCCGATCGCGTCATCCTCACCACCAGCACCAGCGAAGCGTACACGTTCGTCTTCCGTCTGCTCTGCGAGCCCGGCGACGAAGTGCTCGTTCCCTCGCCCAGCTATCCGCTCTTCGAATTTCTGGCCGATCTCCAGGACGTTCGCCTTAAACCCTACCCGCTCTTCTACGACCACGGGTGGCACGTGGACATGCACGCGCTTCGCGCCGCGCTGACCGATCGCACGCGCGCCATTATGGCGGTGCACCCGAACAATCCCACCGGCTCCTACCTGCACGCGGGCGAAATTGCGGAGCTGAACGCACTCTGCTCCGGAGGCAACCTGGCGCTGGTCATTGACGAAGTGTTCCTCGACTTCGCGCACGACTCCGAGCGCCGTTCCTCGTTCGCCGTCAACACCGATGCGCTGACCTTCACCCTCTCCGGCCTCTCCAAGATCTCCGGCCTGCCGCAGATGAAGTTTGCATGGCTCGTCGTGAGCGGCCCCGACGCGCTCGCCGCACAAGCTCTGGAGCGCCTCGAGGTGATCGCCGACACCTATTTATCCATGAACACGCCCACCCAACTCGCCGCGCCCGCCATGTTCGAGCAGAGGCACTCTTTCCAGCGCCAGCTCATGTCGCGCATTCGGACGAATCTCGCCGGCCTCGATGCACAGCTCTCGCGCCAATCGCTCTGCCGGCGCCTGGAACTTGAAGGCGGTTGGTACGCCACTCTCCGCGTCCCCATCACCCGCTCCGACGAAGACCTTGCCATCGACCTGCTCCAGCAACGCGATGTCCTCGTCCATCCCGGACACTTCTACGATTTCCCCTCCGACGGCCACCTCATCCTCAGCCTCATCGCCCCCGAACCCATCTTCCGCGAAGGCGTCAGCCGCGTGCTCAACCTCTTGTCATCCTGAGCGAGGACGCGGCAGTAGGTGAGCGCCCGGTTTTGGCGCGAACATGCCGCGTCCGAGTCGAAGGACCTTTTGTTTTCCTCTGTGTCCCTCTGTGTCCTCTGTGGTGAAATGAATTGCGATGACCCGCGAGTGGGACGCCTCCAGCTATCACCGGCTCTCCGACCCTCAGTACGGCTGGGGCCGCCGCGTCCTGTCTCGACTTTCTCTCCGCGGCGACGAAACTGTCATTGACGCCGGCTGCGGCACCGCCCGTCTTACCGTCGAACTCGCCGCCCTCCTCCCGCGTGGCCGCGTCCTCGCCGTCGACCTCAGCGAAAACATGCTCCACCAAGCCCGGCAAACAATCACCGCAGCGAAAACGGAAAAAACAGGAAGTGTCATTTCGAGCGAGGACGCGGCGGTGAATGAGCGGCCCGGGGTTGGCCGCGAAGATGCCGCGTCCGAGTCGAGAAACCTGCATTTGTCGGCAAAGGCCGCCCCTACCCACCTCGTCTGCGCCGACCTTGCCGCCCTCCCTTTCAAGGAAATCGCCGACGGCATCTTTTCCACCGCCGCCTTCCACTGGGTGGGCGATCATGACGCGCTCTTCCGGTCGTTATTCACCGCTCTCAAGCCCGGCGGCTGGCTCGTCGCCCAATGTGGTGGCGGCCCCAATTTGCTCCGCCTGCGCCAGCGCACCGAAGTCGCCATGCAGTTGCCGGAATTTTCAGAGTATTTCCGCGGCTGGACTCCTCCGCAGGTTTACTACGACGACCGGGAAACCGCCGGCCGCCTGCGCCACGCCGGCTTCAGCGACGTCGCCACCTGGCTGAACAGCGAAGACGTTCGTTTTCCCGATTCCGCCGTCTATCGCGAATTCCTCGCCACCGTGACGCTGCACGCGCATTTGAACCGGATACCCGCTCCGGCACTCCGCGACCGGTTTCTCGACCGCATCATCGCCCTCGCGCAGCAGGAGCCCAACCTCCACCTCGACTACTGGCGTCTCAACATCCACGCGCGCAAGCCGTACTAGTCGGGCTGCGCCACGTTTTCCCCGATCCACTCCAAGTACGCCTCGCTCCCACCCTCTACCGCCAGCGCGACGCACTCCGGCAGCTCGTACGAGTGCAGTTCCTTGATCGCGTCCCCGATCGCGTCCGCCGCACCGGTCGTCGTCTTGATCAGCAGCAGCCACTCCTGCGCGCGCTCCACCTTCTCCTTCCATCGGTACACCGACGAAATAGGACCCACCACGTTCACGCACGCCGCCAGCCGCCGCTGCACCAGCGCGTCGGCAATTTTGTTCGCTTCGTCCACGCTCCCCGCCGTTGTCAGCACCACTCGCCTGTCGCTCATCATTTAGAATTCCTCACGCCGATATGTGGTTTGTCGCTTAAGCTTGGCTGCGATTTCTCAATCACCAAATCACTCAATCACCAAATCACGCAATGGGGTTGTTCATGCCCGTCCAGATTAAGTTCGGTACCTCCGGCTGGCGCGCCGTCATGGCCGAGGATTTCACCTTCGCCAACGTCCGCCGCGCCGTCACCGGAATCGCCCGTTACGTCGCCTCGAAGAAGCCTGAAGGCGCCAGCATCGTCGTCGGTCGCGACCCCCGCTTCCTCGGCGAGACCTTGGTCGAGATCGCGTCCGACATTCTCTCCGCCCACGGCATCACCGCGCGCGTGATCGCCGAGCCTGCTCCGACGCCCGCCATGGCCTGGGCCGTGATGCGCAACCATGCCGATGGCGCCATCAACTTTACCGCTTCCCACAACCCTCCGGAATATAACGGCATTAAATTCTCGACCCCCGACGGCGCACCCGCTCTTCCCGAAGTCACCAAACAGATTGAAGAGCAGATTGCCGCCATTGACCCTGTGGGACCGGCTGCCCCCAGCCAGTCCGAGCCGGGGAGCTCGAATCGTCCCGCTCCCGTCCCCCTCGACGTCCGTCCCGACTACCTCGCACGGCTCAACGAAATCCTCGATCTTGACGTCATCCGCAAGTCCGGCATTCACGTCGCGTTCGATCCGCTCTGGGGCGCCGCGCGCGGATATCCCGACCAACTCCTCCGGGATCACGGCGTCCAGGTCACCACCGTGCACGATGTTCGCGACGTGCTCTTCGGCAACCACGCGCCCGAGCCCAGCGACCGCCTGCTCAACGATCTCCGCGATGCCATGCGCCAGGGCGGCGCGGTCCTCGGCATCTCCACCGACGGCGACGCCGACCGCTTCGGCATCGTTGACCTGGACGGCACGTTCATCCAGCCCAATTACGTCATCGCTCTATTGTTTGACTACCTGGTCGAAACTCGAGGCTGGCGCAACGGAGTCGCCAAGTCGGTCGCGACCACCAACCTCATCAACGCGCTCGCCGACTATCACAAGGTGCCGCTTTACGAGACTCCTGTCGGCTTCAAGTTCATCGGCGAACTCATCATTCAGGACAAGATCGCCATCGGCGGCGAAGAGAGCGCCGGCCTCAGCATCCGCCATCACGTTCCTGAAAAAGACGGCGTTCTCGCCGGCCTCCTGATGTGCGAGATGGTCGCGCGCCGCGGACGCTCCATTGGCGAACAATTACGCGATCTTTTTGTCAAAGTTGGTTCCTTTTACCCCTGTCGTGAGAACTTCCGCTTGACCGATGAGGTGCAGGCGAAGTTCACTACCAAGTTGAAGAGTGATCCGCACGAACTCGGCGGCCGGCGTGTCGCCCAGGCCGTGCGGACCGATGGGCTCAAGCTCATCTTCAGCGACGGCTCCTGGGTCTGTTATCGGCTGTCGGGTACCGAACCGGTGGTGCGCGTTTATTCGGAAGCGCGCACGCTGGA
>DAISJI010000094.1:0-1970 GCA_036821585.1 Terriglobales bacterium | reverse complement strand
TAGTCGAGCGTATCTCGCTGCTCTTCACCCGCGCCGTCGCTGCCGTCTTTAATGCCCGCCGCAAGATCGCCACCGCCGGTGTGCTCGCCGTCGCCGCGCTGGTCGCCTATCACGCCGTCTTCGGCGCCAACGGCATGATCGTCTACGAAAAGAAGCGGACCGAACTGAAGTCGGTCAACGTCGACGTGGAAAAGCTGCAGCAGGAGAACCAGCAACTCTCCGACCAGATCAAGGCGCTCAAGTCCGACCCCAAGGCGATCGAGAAGGAAGCTCGCGAGCAGCTTCGTTACGCGCGCCCCGGAGAGGTCGTCTACCTCCTCCCCGGCCAGAAGCGCGCCGACACTCCTCCGCCTAACGCCACTGCCGAAAAGCGCTAGCCGCTTCTCCTGTATTCAATTGTTTGTAACCTGTTCCCAGATCGGGACATCTACTGTGTGGGTAACCGCGGCCTCTGCCGCTGTGAAAGAGGATGGATATGAGAAAACTGTTCCCCCTGATTACAGCCTTCGTGCTTCTGTTCGCAGTCGCCGCGTGGGCCGCTGACAACACCATGACCGGCTGGATCGTTGACGAGAAGTGCGGCGTCAAAAGCGCAAACGCCGGCGCAGAAGCTTGCACCAAGAAATGTATTGAAGGCGGTTCCAAGGCCGTTCTCGTTACCGACGACAAGAAAGACGTCGTCCAGATTCACAACCAGGACGCCATCAAGGGCCATGAAGGCCATCACGTGACCGTCACCGGCTCCATGATGGACGGCTCGCTCCATATCGATAAGGTCGAAATGGTCGCCGACAAATCCGAGCACGAACACAGCCACTAAACAGCAGTCAGTTGTCAGGCATCAGCAAAACAAAAAGGGCAGCTCACGGGCTGCCCTTGTTAATTTCAAGTGTCATTTCGAGCGAGGATGCGCCGTTACGTGAGCGCCCGGTGTTGGCGCGAACAAGGCGCATCCGAGTCGAGAAACCTGCATTTCCCAACTCCTGCCTACTAGCTCCTGACTACCCCTTCCACCGGCGAGCTCGCCGTCGCGTACAGCTTCTTCGGCATGCGTCCCGCCAGGTACGCCGCGCGCCCCGCTCGGACCGCGTCGCGCATCGCTTCCGCCATCAGCACCGGATCCTGCGCGTGCGCGATGCCGGTGTTCATCAGCACCGCGTCGGCGCCCAACTCCATCGCAATCGCCGCATCCGACGCCGTTCCCACGCCCGCATCCACGATCAGCGGCACCTCGAGCATCTCGCGCAGGATGCGAATATTGGCCGCGTTCTGGATCCCCATGCCGCTTCCGATGGGCGCGCCCAGGGGCATGATCGCGCTTGCCCCGGCATCAATCAGGCGCTTGGCAACCACAATGTCATCAGACGTATACGGAAGAACGGTGAAGCCTTCCTTGACCAGCGTCCGGGTCGCCTCGATGGTCGCCTGCACGTCCGGATACAGCGTCTTCTCGTCGCCGATGACCTCCACCTTCACCCAGTCCGACAGTCCCACCTCGCGCCCCAACCGCGCCGTGCGCACCGCATCCTCGGCCGTGTAGCAGCCCGCCGTGTTGGGCAGCAGGAAGTACTTCTTCAGATCGATGAAGTCCAGCAGCGACTCTTTCGACCGGTCCAGGTTCACGCGCCGCACCGCGACCGTCACCATCTCCGCCCCGCTCGCCTCCAGCGCCCGCGCCGTTTCCTGGAAACTCTTGTACTTTCCCGTCCCGACGATCAGCCGCGACCGAAACGCTTTACCTGCAATCACCAATGAGTCCATGCCTAGATTCTACCGTAGCGTGAATGGGTAGTGTGGGTGCCTCGGTCTAGCCCGGGGGTTGGCTAGGCCGGGGTTGTGTCTCAAGACATCCCAAAACTCGACGCGGCGGGCGCCCTCGCCCGCCGCAAATCGAAAATCAAAAATCAAAAATATCCTACGTACTCGCCACCATGTCCGCCTGTTCCGCGTACAGCCTCTGGATCATGGCC
>DAISJI010000093.1:5142-8638 GCA_036821585.1 Terriglobales bacterium | reverse complement strand
CCCAGCGCTTGCATGACCGCGTCGTGAAAGGCGGGGCGGAGTTGCTTGATCGGTTGCGACTCGCGATGCGGCCAGGTGCGATTGGTCAGCATCGTCACGCTCAGGCGGCGCTCCGGATCGATCCATAGCGACGTTCCGGTAAATCCAAGATGCCCGTACGCCGAGCCTGAAAAATAGCGGCCCGATTGCGACGGCTGCGAAACGCGGTCCCAGCCCAGGGCGCGCGCATTTCCGCTCCGCACCGGCTGTGGCGAAGTGAACAGCTTCACGGTATCGGGGCGCAGGATGGGGGTGCCGCCATGCAGCATCCATTCCGCGAATGTCGCGACGTCTGCGGCCGGCGCAAACAGTCCTGCATGCGCCGACACGCCGCCCATCACGCTGGCATTCTCGTCGTGTACCTCGCCCTGAATTGCCCGCTGACGGAAAGCGCGATCGTCTTCGGTGGGCGGAATCTGCTCGCGCCATTCCGCCGGCGGACGATATCCGGTGCGCGACAAACCCAGCGGGCCGAAGATTTCGCGGGCACAGAAAGTATCGATCGGCTCGTCGGCCAGCCGCTCCAGTACCGCGCCCAGCACGATGAACCCGATGTCGCTGTACTCCACGTGGTCTCCCGGTCTGGCGACCAGCGGCACTCGGCACGCAGCGGCGATTAGTTCCTCGCGTGTGTGCGCCTGCGCAAACAGTTTTTCGTAAGCCGGCAATCCCGAGGTGTGCGACAACAAATGCCGCACCGTCACGCTGCCTCTTTCGCCGCCTCCGACAAACTCCGGCGCCATCGCCGCTACGCGCGCATCCAGGTCGAGCACGCCGCGCTCGTACAGCACCATCGCCATCGACGTTGCCGCCATCACCTTGGTCAGTGACGCCACGTCGAAAATCGTCTCCCCGGTGACTTCCGGGACGTTCTCCTCGTAGGTAAGCCGCCCGAATCCGCGCAGCGCGATCAACTCACCGGCGAGGGTGATGGCCGCTGCCGCGCCGGGAAACACGCGCTGGGCGATGCCTTCGCGCAGTACTTTCCACGCGCGCTCGAGATCCGGTTCCGCAGCTATGCTTGTGTTCAACTCGGCCTCTACCTACAATCGCCTGTTGCTATGATCCGCCATAAATCTATCGCACTCCTCTCCCTGTTTGCCCTTTTTGTCTTTTCCATTCCCGCCGCCGCGCAAAAGCGTCCCGCAAAAAAAGCTGCGACATCCACTTCCGCGCCGATGCCGATCTCGAATCCGCGCTTTGCTCCCATTGACGCCATCTTCAACGAGGCCGTGCAAAAGGAGCAAATCCCGGGCGCGGTGGTGCTGGTCGGGCATAACGGCCAGATCGTTTATCGCCAGGCGTTCGGCTTCCGCAGCCTGGAGCCCGCGCGCGAGAAGATGACGATCGACACCGTCTTCGACATGGCGTCGCTGACGAAATGCCTGGCGACGACAACGTCAATCATGCGCATGGTGCAGTTGGGCGAGATTCGCCTGAACGATCCGGTGGCGAAGTACATCCCGGAATTCGGCGCCAACGGCAAGCAGCAGATCACCCTCCGACAGCTTCTTACGCATACTTCCGGCCTGCGCGAGGACCTCGACCTGAAGCAGCCGTGGCAGGGATACGACGCCGCGCTCAAGATGGCATACGACGAAACGCCGATTTATCCCGCGGGCGCGCGCTTCCTGTATAGCGACATTAATTTCGAAGTGCTGGGCGAGCTGGTGCACCGCATTTCCGGCGTGACGCTCGACCAGTACGCGCTGGCGCATATTTATGAACCTCTGCACATGGCGCACACGCGCTTCCTGCCGCCCAAGGAGTGGCTGCCGAAAATCGCGCCCACGCAGTACGTACAGCCCGGAGTGGCGCTCGACCTGGCGCTCGAAGGGAAGGACAAGCGCGGCGCCATGTTGCGCGGCGTCGTGCACGATCCCACCGCGCGCCGCATGGGCGGAGTCGCCGGACACGCCGGCCTGTTCTCCACCGCCGACGACGTTGCCAAGTACGCGCAGGCCATGCTGGATGGCGGCGCTCCCGTCCTGTCGTCGTTCACGGTCGAGAAAATGACCACGCCGCAGACGCCGCCGACGCTGGCCACGGTCCGCGCCTTCGGCTGGGACATCGATTCGCCGTTTTCGACCAATCGCGGTGACTTCCTGCCCATTGGCTCGTACGGGCACACCGGGTTTACCGGCACGTCGCTGTGGATCGATCCGACGACGAAGACTTACATCATTATCCTTTCCAACGCCGTGCACCCGACCGGCGGCACCGGCTCGATGGTTGGAATCCGCTCACGCACGGCAACCGCGGTTGCGGCGGCGCTCCAGCTCACCACGACGGAGCAGGAGAAGTTGCGGCTGGAGCGTATTACCGGCTACAACGAAACGTATAGTTCGCAGCGGCGCTTTCCATTCCGCAACGGACAGGTGAAGACCGGCCTCGACGTCCTGGAAGCGCGTAACTTCGACGTTCTCAAGGGAGCCGAGGGCAAGACGCGCCGCATCGGGCTGGTGACGAATCAGAGCGGATTCAACACCAAGGGCCAGCGCACGATCGACGTCCTTGCGCATGCGCCCGGCGTGCAACTGGTCGCCATCTTCAGTCCGGAGCACGGCGTCACCGGGTCCGTGGATACTACGGACATCGGCAATACCGTCGATTCCGCAACCAAGATTCCCGTGTACAGCGTTTATGGCGACACGGTGGAGAAGCGGCATCCGCCGATGGACGTGATGAAGAACCTCGACGCCGTGGTGTACGACATCCAGGACGCGGGCGTGCGCTTCTACACCTACGAGACCACGCTCGGATACTTCCTCGAAGCGGCGGCGAAGACGGGGACCGAAGTGATCGTGCTCGACCGTCCCAACCCGATCACTGGGACCTACGTGCAGGGGCCGATGTCGGAGCCGGGCACCGAAAGCTTTGTGAATTACACGCAAGAGCCGGTGCGCCACGGCATGACGGTCGGCGAGCTGGCGAAATTCTTTAACGGCGAACGCCACATCGGCGCCAAGCTGACAGTTGTGCCCATGGAAGGCTGGGTCCGGGGCGACTGGTTCGATTCGACCGGGCTGGTGTGGGTGAATCCGTCGCCCAACCTGCGCAATCTGGTGCAGGAAACGTTGTATCCGGGAGTCTGCCTGATTGAAGGGACCAACGTCAGCGTCGGCCGCGGAACCGATACGCCGTTTGAAGTTTTCGGCGCGCCGTGGATCAAGTCAAAAGAACTCTCGGACTACCTGAACGCGCGCGATATTCAGGGCGTGCGCTTCGTCCCCATGACGTTTACGCCGGCTAAGGGCGCGAAGTTCGGCGAGCAGCAACTGGGCGGCGTGAACATCGTCCTGCTGCAACGCGATTTCTTCGACGCACCCCAACTCGGCATCGAGATCGCTTCCGCCCTGCACGCGCTTTATCCGAACGAGTTCGACATGAAGCGCTTGCGCCTGCTGGTGGGGAGCCAGAAAATCGTGGACGACATCGCCAGCGGCGTCGATCCGCG
>DAISJI010000093.1:3564-5042 GCA_036821585.1 Terriglobales bacterium | reverse complement strand
CCGACCGGCAGTCCAAAGCTGAATCCGGCGGGGACGTTGATGTTGGGATAGCCGGCCATCGCGGGCAATTGCGAACTGCCGCCGGAGAAGTGGTCTCCACTCACCGGGTCCGTCACCCAGGCAGGCCCGCCGGTTGGTGCGACCAGCGCATCCAGCTTGAATTTGTCCATCACCGCGTCGATGCCCTCCTCGCGCGTGAGCTTCCGGCACTTCGCCAGCGTGTCGAGGTAAGCCTTATCGGTGAGCGGCCCTTTGGCCTCCGCCTTGATAAACAGGTCCTGCCCGAAGTACGGCATCTCCTTCGCTTTGTTGCGCTCGTTAAACTCGATGATTTCCTTCAACGTGTGCACGGGCGCCTTCGGCCCCAGCTTCGCCAGGTACGCGTTCAGGTCGGCCTTCAATTCAATGAGCAGGATGTCCAGTTCCGGATCGTCCAATTTGCCGAGGCTGGCGATTTCCACCGGATCGACCAGCACCGCGCCTTCGCGCTTCATCGTTTCCAGCGCCGCATTCATCAGCGCGTCAACCGCGTCGCTGAAGCCGAACAGCTTGCGCACCACGCCGATGCGGGCGCCGCGCAACCCCTTGGCATCCAGAAACTGCGTGTAATCGGCAGCTCCGCGCGTGCGGCTGCCGGCGGTCGCGGAATCCTCGGAGTCCTCGCCCGCCATCGCACTGAGCAGGGCAGCGGCATCGGCTACGGTTCGCGCCATCGGACCGGCAGTGTCCTGGCTGTGCGCGATAGGAATGATGCCGGAGCGGCTCACCAGTCCGAGCGTCGGCTTGATGCCAACGATCCCATTCGCGCTCGACGGGCAGACAACGGAACCGTCCGTCTCCGTGCCGACCGCGACGGCGCAGAAATTAGCCGAAACCGCCACGCCCGACCCCGAACTTGAACCGCAGGGATTGCGGTCGAGCACGTAAGGGTTGCGCGTCTGACCGCCGCGCCCGCTCCATCCGCTGCTGGAATGGCTGGAACGAATGTTGGCCCACTCGCTCAGATTGGTTTTGCCGAGGATGACCGCGCCCGCATCGCGCAGCTTCTTCGCCACGAACGCGTCGCTGGGCGCAATGGAACCAACCAGCGCCAGGGAGCCTGCGGTGGTCATCATGCGGTCGGCGGTGCCGATGTTGTCCTTGATGAGGACGGGAATTCCGTGCATTGGCCCGCGCGGACCCTTGGCTTTGCGTTCGCGATCGAGCGCGTCGGCAATCGCCAGGGCCTCGGGATTGATTTCGATGATCGAGTTCACCGCCGGACCGCGCTTGTCCATGGCGTCGATGCGCGCCAGGTACTTTTCCGCCAGGGAACGCGCGCTAAAGCGTCCGGACTTCATGCCATCCTGAAGTTGCGAGATCGTGAGCTCGTTCAGTTCGAAGGTATCCGACCTTGGAGCGGCCTGCGGAGCGGGAGCGGCGACAGGCAGTGCATGCGCGAGCGTCGTGCCGGCGCCGGCGACTGCGGCGGTCTTCAG
>DAISJI010000093.1:1833-3464 GCA_036821585.1 Terriglobales bacterium | reverse complement strand
GCCGCCGACCTCAAGTCCGACCTCGAGCAGATGGCGGCAAAGCATCAGGGAAAGGTCGCGCTGTTTGCCAAGAACCTGAAGACCGGCGAGACCGTCGCCATCAATGCCGACGAACCGGTGCAGACCGCCTCGGTGATCAAGCTGCCGGTGCTGATCGAAGCCTTCTACCAAGCCAAGGCCGGTAAGCTGGATCTCGCCAAGAGGCTGAACCTAACCAAGGAAGAGCAGGTACCCGGCTCCGGCATCCTCGCCTACGTCCAGCCCGACGTCACGCTCAGCCTGCTGGACACGATCACCCTGATGATGATCGTCAGCGACAACACCGCGACCAACATGACCCTCGACCAGGTCGGCATTCCCAACGTCAACGCCCGCATCGCCGCCATGGGCCTGAAGAATACCTATCTTTATAAGAAGGTTTTTCGCCCCGCCGAGGGACCCATGCCTCCCGACCAGCCGAAATTCGGTTTGGGCAAGACCACGGCGCGCGAGATGGCGGAGGCGCTGGAGAGCATCCATCGTTGCGACCTGAAGGACCAGGCCTTGTGCGACCAGATGATCAAGATCATGCGCGGGCAGCAGGAGCACAGCATGGTCCCGCGCTACATCGAGAGCGAGCCCGGCGTCCCGCATCCCGAATGGATCGCCGACAAGCTCGGCGCGCTCGACGACGTTCGCAACGACGTCGCCCTGGTCATGTACAAGGGCACGCCCATCATCATCTCGGCCTTCACGTGGGAGAACAAGGACCAGCGCTGGTCGCACGATAACGCGGCCGAAATCCTGATCGCCTCGATGGCGCGGCGGATCGCCGAACAATGGGCCCCGGCCGCTGCTCCGGCGCCGGCAAAATAACGGGAGTGCTCATCGCGGCAGCAACAAAGCCGCGTTGTTTGTGTTGTAATGCTCAACATCCGGAGGCTCGAATGCGCCTGCTTCTTACCGTCATCGTTCTTTCCGCTGCCGCACTTGCGCAGCAGCCCGGCGAATTACAGGACGCGAAACCCGCTCCGCCCGCGCAGCAGAAGGCGGAACAGGAACAACTGGAGCAGCCGGGCTTGCTGGTCATTCCCGCCGGCACCGAGATTCCGCTCAAGCTTGCGCAGGCCATCACCACCAAGAACGCCAAAGTCGGCGACCCGGTTTATGCGGTGACGGCGTTTCCGTACACGGTCAACGACAGAGTCGTGATTCCCGCCGGAACTTATGTGCAAGGGCGGATTTCTGAGGTTCGGCGTCCCGGACGCGTCAAGGGCCGTGCCGAAATGTTGATGCACTTCACTACCTTGATCTATCGCAGCGGTTACACCGTCATGCTGCCCGGCGGGGTCGAGAACATGCCCGGCGCCGAGCAGCAGGACGTCAAGGACAAAGAAGGCACGATCCGTCAGGGCGGCAACAAGACCGAAGACATCAAGACCGTGGGCAAGGTGGCTGCCGCCGGCGCGGGAGTTGGCGGAATCGCAGGACGTAACATCAAAGGTGTTGGGATCGGCGGTGCCGCGGGCGCTGCGGCAGGACTGGGATGGGTATTGCTCACGCGCGGTCCGGACATGACCCTGCCCGTCGGCACCAGCGTGCAGATGGTCATCCAGCGCTCCATGACCGTGAAAGCTTCGAAGATCGACTAG
>DAISJI010000093.1:0-1733 GCA_036821585.1 Terriglobales bacterium | reverse complement strand
GCGTGTCCGCGCCTTTCTATTTCCCCAGAATCCTCGCGAGCAATCCGGCTTTCCGTTTCGCGGGCAATTCCAGCCTGGCTACGATTTTCTCGGTTTCAGCTTCGCCCGCAGCCTGCTGGTCCTTGAGCAGCTTGACGATCTCCTGGAACGTGGTGAAACGGTCGAGGCAGTGGAAACAGCTTTCGACGTGCTCCTCGGCGACATCACGCTCGCGCCAGGAAACCTGTCCGTTCACGATGTTGTTGTAGGTCTTCAAGGGCAGGCAGGAGTCGGTCTTGCCCTGTTCGGCAGCTTCCATGAGGGCGCGCGCGGAGATCACCAGCGCATCCGGCGCCGCGTCGGGAACGATGGCGTGGACGCGTTCTTCGGCTTTCTGCTTCACGCTGCGCGCGGTGGCGTCGGCGTGCATCAGGATCGGCGAAATCCGCTCTTCCTGGAAGCCACGCATGAAGAGCCAGAGCATCTGCTGCTCGACCACGGGCAGGTCTTTCATCACGCCGCGCACCTGTTCCAGCGAGATTTGCGCGACGGGCTGTCGCGCCACTTCGCGGCCATAAGCAAATAAATGATCGCGGAAGGCGAACGCGAATTCGCGTTCGTTGGCAAACTTCAGGCCCCGGAAGAAAGCGCTGTCATTGGCGCGTGCGCGCTGGAAAACCGCTGCCACGTGGTCTTCGATTTCCGGCGCCAGCACCGGGAAATAATGCAACAGCATGCCGCGCGTGATTCCGGAATAGTCGCGGACGAACTCCTCCCACCCCCGGCGCTCGGCGCGGACGCAGTCCTCCGCTATCGCAAAAATGGTTCTCACCGCCACGGATGGAGTGTACCGGATATCCGGAAAAAGCCGGGAGACTGGTGCAGCGAGCGGGGAAAACCAGCAGTTAGCGGTGAGCAGCCGGCAGGCGGTTGGTTTCGCTCGCTGCCAGCCACTCGCCGCCAGTTACTACTTCAGGGCAAACATCGTATTCACGCGCGCGGTGACGCTGATTTTCTGCGGCGAGAACTCGGCGGTCGGAGGAGCCGCTTCCGCCCGCATGGCCATTGCGCGTCCGGCCGCCATTGGCGCGGCGAGAATCCGCACTTGGTCATACGTATCCACCGACGCGTAGCTCAGTTCTCCCAGCATACGTCCGCCGGCGCGGGCCACGGCAGCGGCTTCGGCGCGGGCGCGCTGAAAGGCATCGTCCACGGCGCGCAGTTTGGCCGCGTCAATGTCCTCGAGCGTGTAGTTGAGCGAGACGTTCTCCGCCCACTCCTGCTCGCCGACCGCGCCCACGATGGAACCGACCTTGGCGAAGTCCTTGAGCTTGAGCGAAACGCTGGTGGTCACGCGATAGCCAATGACCTTGCGCTTGGGATTGCGGTAGTCATACACCGGCTGGAGCGAGAAAAATCCGATCTCCGCCGATTTCGGATCGATCCCGTTGGCGCGCAGGATCTGGCGCAACTGCTCGGCTTCCTGCGAAGCGCGCGAGTAGGCGTCTTTCGCCAACTCCTCCTGCGCCGAAATCATGAACTGCACCATGGCGGTGTCGGGCGCGGACTCGTACTTTCCCTCCGCGCTGACGTACACCATGTTCGCCTGTGCATTGACGACGGGCGGGGTCTGCGCCGCGGCGGCGAGTGTAATAAAGAGAAGTAAACAAGAAGTCAGCGTTGCTTTCATGAGAGGCTCCTGGTGACGCTCCATGATAGAACGCGGGAGCCAGCGGAACTTGCAAACCAGGCGC
>DAISJI010000092.1:2629-8688 GCA_036821585.1 Terriglobales bacterium | reverse complement strand
ATGATTTTCCGTCCACGCCTGCCCATTTCCCAAGCGTCTTCGCGGTTGTGGTCGCACCTTAGGATCGCGTCGGCCAATGCGTCGACGTTGCGTGCCCACACGATGGAGCCACACAATCCGTCACCGGGGCCGCTGAACACAACTGCGGCCTGCGCACTCGGGTGCTTACATCCAATGATCGTAAACTCTAGCGAGCGCGAGTCCATCATTCAACGGTCCAAAATGCAACGAACCGACGCGTACACCGACCACTAAGGAGTGGAGATTCTGCGAATTTATTGGCTGTATGGCATGTGTAATTGTTGATAAATCCACTTAGCACAAGCATGCGCTCTTTGTTCGCCGAAACCTGCCCGTTGCACCACTCGGAGGCCACGCGGCACCGGTCACTTTTCCGTGTAGTCGGCTATCCGGACAACTTCGGGGCAGGCGAAGACGAAGGTTCCCGGATTAGCTCAAGTGCGTTAGCTCACGGAAGAGTTGGAAGCGGGCGTCGATCTCGTCGCGAGTGAGCTGGGTCAGGCGCTCGGGGCCGAAGCGTTCGACGGCGAACGAGCCCATCACGCCGCCGTAGAACATGGCACGCTTCAACACTTCCTTGTTCACTTCTCCTTGCGACGCGAGGTAGCCCATGAAGCCTCCGGCAAAAGAGTCACCCGCCCCGGTAGGATCTTTTACCTCGTCAAGCGGAAGAGCCGGGGCGCGGAAGGGCGAGCCGCCGAGTCCCATCCAGCCTTCGCGGAAGAAGATGGTCGCGCCGTATTCGCCGTGCTTGATGACCAGGGCTTTCGGTCCGAGGCCGAGCACCTTGTTGGCCGCGCGCAGGAGGTTCGGTTCGGAGGCGAGCATCTTGGCCTCGGTGTCGTTGATGAGCAGGATGTCGATGCCGCGCAGAGTTTCGAGCAGGTTCTCGCGGTGGCCGGTGATCCAGTAATTCATGGTGTCGCCGCCGACCAGCTTCACGTCCGGCATTTGGCTGCGTACCTGGCGCTGGAGAACCGGATCGATGTTGGCGAGAAAAAGAAATTCGGAATCGCGGTAAGCGGCGGGAATCTGCGGGTTGAAATCCTGGAAGACATTCAGGTGGGTGAAGTTGGTCTTGGCCTCGTTCAGGTTCTCGCCGTACTCGCCGCCCCAGTGGAAGGTCTTCCCCTGCGCGCGCTGGATGCCCTCGATATTGATCTTGCGCGCGCGCAGGACGTGGTCCTGGTCGAAATCTTCGCCGACGACGGCGATGATGCGGACGTCGGTGAAGTAGCTGGCGGCGAGAGAAAAATATGTCGCCGCACCGCCGAGGATTTTTTCTGCTGAACCCGAGGGAGACTTGATGGTGTCGTACGCGACGGAACCCACAACCAGGATCGACATTTAGGCGCCCGCCTCCCGCGGGAGATATTTATCGAGCAGCAGCTTGAGGCGCTCGCGCGCTTCGGCGGGAATCTTCTTGGGGTCGGTCATGATGGCGTATTTCAGCGCGGAGCCGCAGTGGCACTTGCGCTCCGTCGGGATGGCGGCCACGGCATTGCGCACGACCTCGCCGGCATTGGCCGCGTTCTGGTTCAGCACGGCCACGATCTGGTCCACGGTGACGGAGTCGTGATCCGGGTACCAGCAATCGTAATCGGTGACCATGGCGAGCGTGGCGTAGCAGATCTCCGCTTCGCGCGCGAGCTTGGCTTCCTGCAAGTTGGTCATGCCGACCACGTCCATGCCCCACGAGCGGTAGAGGTTCGATTCCGCCTTGGTCGAGAACTGCGGGCCTTCGATGCAGATGTAAGTCCCGCCGCGTTTGCCGACGACCTTCGTTTTCTTGCACGCCGCTTCCATCGCGGTCTGGACTTCGGGGCAGACCGGATCGGCGAAGGCGATGTGTCCGACGATGCCGTTGCCGAAAAAGGTCGAGATGCGCGTCTTGGTGCGGTCGATGAACTGGTCGGGAATAACGAAGTCGGTGGGCTTGTGCTCCAGCTTGAGCGAACCGACGGCAGAGAGCGAAAGGATGCGCTCGGCGCCCAGCATCTTGAACCCGTAGATGTTGGCGCGGAAGTTGAGTTCGTGCGGCAGGATGCGGTGCCCGCGGCCGTGGCGCGTGAGAAAGGCCACGCGCTTCCCTTCCAGCTTGCCGAGGACGTACACGTCGGAGGGACCGCCGAAAGGAGTGTCGAGTTTGACCTCGCGCGTGTCGGTGAGGCCGGGCATCTGGTACAGGCCGCTGCCGCCGATGATTCCAATTTCTGCTTCTGCCAAGGAGCGCTCCTGGGTACCGGGTGAAAAGGGCGATTATAAAGGAGAGACGAAATACATTTCCGATTCTGGTGTATTCCTACTGAAGAGTTTTCGCGATGGCTTCGTACAGTTTCTGACGCTCCGGTTGGGAGAAGGACTCAATGGCGATAACGCTTTCAAGTCTTCCAGGGCGGCCCACGAATACATCGCCCTCACCGGTTGAGAACGTGGCGCCGAAACCAGCGCCTAACGCCCCGGAGACGCCAGGATACCGTTTCGAAATTGAACTCTGATAGACATCGAGAAACTGCTTGGCCGCGTCTGCGGATGACCATCGCGTCACGAATACGAAGCTGATATCCGAGGGGCCCTTCACCTCGGCGCCCTTCTTCTTCAGTGCGTAGTAATAACCCCCGCGCCAGTTGGGATAAATCTTCTTGGAAGTCGCGGCCTCGGCAAACTGTTCCGCCATCACCGCGACGTCGAATTCGCCGATCGAGCCGACGTCGTACAGCTCCCAGTCTTTGCCCAACACACCAGCAAGATCGGGCGGATTCAGCGGCGCCAGATTTTCGTTCGCAAGATAGACGGCGGGCTCCATCACTTCGCGCGTGTTCTTGGGCGGTCGTTGGAAGACGCCGGCGAACGCTCCGTCTTTCCCTTGCTTCAGCAACGCGCGTTCGAAGTCGAGGCCGTAGGTGTAGGGGAAAACCAGTATGCGTTGGAGATAGAGCGGCGAGCGGTTGAAGACGGGCGAATCGCCACCCTGCGACATGCCGGCTTCCATCGCGTCGACGATGAGCGGGGCATCGAGCAGGGACTTGCCGATGGGCGCAAGCATCCAGTCGATCATGACCGCCATCGCCTGGCCTTCGAGGATGGCGTGTCGCGCGACGGTGGATTCGTCGTCGGCGATGGTCTCGGCAGGCGACATTTTCTTTTTATGGTTTGGCCCGCGCACCCACTTCTCCATGCCGAAGTTCTGGTCCTGGAGCGCGTGCGTGAGCTCGTGCGCCAGGACCGGCATCTGCGTCTCGGGCGGAAGCCAGTTCAGCAGATTCACAAATTTCGTTTGTGGATCGTAATAGCCGGCAACCTGCTCGCGCATGAGTTGGACGAGGAAGGTGTCCACACTGAAGTCGCGCGGAAGCAGGCCGAATTTCTTGAGCACGACTTCCCCATTCTTCAGGCGCTGCGCGTCTTCGTCCTCGCGCAACTGCTTCTCGATGTAAGCCTGCACCTGGTCGCGGTCGATGAGCTGACGCTTGACTTCGGCCTTGATGGGCAGACCGGTGTTCTGGCTGTCGAACTTGAGTACCTGATCGACGGCGCCGAGGAGCTGTTTGGCTTCTTCGGACGAGATGCGGTGTTCGGCGGCGGCTTTCGGCGCTGCCGATTGCGGCTGCGGTTGAGCAGGGGGCGGCTGCGGTTGTTGCGCAGCGGCACATATTGCAAGCAGGATGACAATCGTGAGCCGCGCGAACCAACCCATTTCCGATTGTCGATTGTCGATTGTCCATTGGTGATTTTTCATGCCGCCACTCGTTTCGCGATCCACTCCGCCACTTCGCGGGTACCCATGGAGCCGCCAATGTCCTGCGTGCGACGGCCTTCCCGCACCGCGTCGATCACCGCGGATTCGATGCGCTCCGCTTCGCCGCGCAGTTCGAGGTGCGCCAGCATCATCGCGGCACTCAGGATCGAGCCCATCGGGTTGGCGACGTTCTTGCCGGCTAGCGGTGGCGCCGATCCGTGCACGGGCTCGAACATCGACGTGCGCCCGGGATGGATGTTGCCGCTGGCGGCCATGCCGAGCCCGCCCTGAAGCGCGGCGGCGAGGTCGGTCAGGATGTCGCCAAACATATTGTTGGTGACGATCACTTCCAGCGACTGTGGCTCGCGAATCATTTGCAGGCAGAGCGCGTCCACGAACATGTGCTGCGGCGTGATCTCGGAATATTCGGCCGCGACTTCCTGGAAGACGCGCTGCCAGAGCCCGCCGGCGTAGGTCATGACGTTGGACTTGTCGGTCATCATGATTTTCTTACGGCCGTTGGCGCGGGCGTAGTCGAAGGCAAAGCGGATGATGCGCTCCACGCCTTTGCGCGTGTTGATATCTTCCTGGGTGGCGACCTCGTCGGGCGTGCCCTGCTTGAAGACGCCGCCGATGTCCATGTACACGCCCTCGGTGTTCTCGCGGATGACGGTGAAATTGAGGTCCTCGACGCGCACATTCTTCAGCGGGCAGAGCGACGCGTCGAAGAGCTTCACCGGGCGCACGTTGGCGTAGAGGTCCATCTGGAAGCGCATGCCGAGCAGAATTTCCTTGGCGTGAATGTTGGTTTTCACCCTCGGGTCGCCGAGCGCGCCAACGAAGATGGCGTCGAAATCGCGGGCGAGCATGGCGAATCCGTCCGGCGGGATGGTGGTGCCGTCTTTCAGGTAGCGGTCGGCGGACCAGTCGAACTCAGTGAAGTCCACCGGCGCGCCGCTGGCCTGAATGACCATCAGCGCCTGCGGGATGACTTCCTTGCCGATGCCGTCGCCGGGAACGACGGCGATGCGCTTTCGTTGCATGGGCAGAATGTAACAGATGGGCTGGAAGTTCCGAGTTCTGAGTTCCGGGTGCCGAGCTGCCCGTATTGAAACTCGGAACTCAGCACTCGGAACTTGGCACTCCGTATAATCAATGATTCAGCTTATGGGGCGCACTCCGCTATATCAACAGCTCGTAAATGCCGGCGGGCAGATGACCGATTCTCTCGGCGCCGAGGAGGCGTCTTCGTTTGGCGAGGCGCGGCGCGAGTACGTCGAACTGCTGACCGGCTGCGGCGTGTACGACCTCGGGTGGCGCGGCAAGATGGTGGCCACCGGGCCGGACCGGGCGCGCTGGCTCAACGGCATGATCACCAACAACATCCGTGATCTTGCGTTGAATCGTGGCAACTACAATTTTCTGCTGAACGCGCAAGGACGGATACTCGGGGACCTGTATGTGTATAACCGCGGCGACTACATCCTGATGGATACCGCGGCGTGGCAGGTGCCGAAGCTGAAAGAGACGTTCGACAAGTTCATCATCATGGACGACGTCGAGATCACCGACATCGGCGAGAAGCTGACATCGGTGGGTGTCCAGGGGCCGCGCGCGAAAGAAGTTCTGCAGGATGCGGGAGTGAAGTTTGCCGATGTCGAGCCCATGGAAGTCCAGGACATAACCTGGAACGACGCGGGGCTGTCGATCACGCGCATGGGCAGCGACGTGACCCGGGCATACGAGATGTGGCTGGCGCCGGGAGCCGCAGGTGCGCTCTGGGAGGCGCTGCTGGGGCGCGGAGCGAAGCCGGTCGGCATTCAGGCGCAGGAGATGTTCCGCGTGGCGTCGGGCGTCCCACGTTTTGGTCAGGACATCACCGAGCGTTACCTGCCGCAGGAAACCGCGCAGGATGCGGCGCTGAACTTTAGCAAAGGGTGCTACATCGGGCAGGAGATCGTGGAGCGGATCCGCTCGCGCGCGCTGCTCCATCGCCGGCTGACGGGACTGGTGGTAAATGGTCCGCCGCCGGCTAGCGGGGCCAAGATACAGTTCGATGGAAAAGATGTGGGCGAGATCACCAGCGCGACGAGCGTTCCAGCGGGAGACCGGGATTTGACGCTCGCGCTGGGGTATATCCGGGCGGAAGCCCAGGCGCCGGGAACAGAAGTAAGCGTCGACGGAGTGCCGGCGACGGTGTGCGAAACACCGTTCAAGCAGGCGTTAGGCTTGAAGGAGAGCAGATCGAGAAATGGCGGAAAACAAGAAATCTGAATTCACAGTGACCGACAAGAGGCGA
>DAISJI010000092.1:0-2529 GCA_036821585.1 Terriglobales bacterium | reverse complement strand
TCGAGAAATGGCGGAAAACAAGAAATCTGAATTCACAGTGACCGACAAGAGGCGATTCACCGCCGACGGCGATGAAACAAACGCACAGCCCGAGCAGCCGGCCGAAGAGCTGGCTCAGGAGACGCCGCCACCATCGAGTCCGACGGACGCTCCCCAGGAAGACGAGCGCACGGAGCGTGTCGTGCCACCGCCGCCGAGCGCGGAAGAGCGCCAGGCGCAGCATGATGCGTTCAAGCAGTCGACCAGGCAACTCGACGACGCCCTGGCCGGAAAAATGGGCGCCGGACGCACGGCGAAGGATTTCGAGATCACGTTCGAGCGCTTCGCGGCGTCGCTCTACATGAGCGCGCTGGTGCAGCTTGGGCTGGTGCACGAGCAGGGCGCGGAGCCGCAGGTGGACCTGATCGGCGCGCGGCACACGATCGACACGCTGGGCATGATCACCGACAAGACCAAAGGGAATCTCACCCCGACCGAAGAGAACCTGCTCCAGAATTGTTTGTACGAATTGCGGATGGCATACGTGGACGTGACCAACATGCTGACGCATCCGCCGCAGGGTGGCGCGCCGGGCATGCCGCCAATGCCGGGAAAGAAATGAATTGGTAATCGGTAATTTGTAATTGGTAATTGGAAGACGAAGAGTAGTGGCGGGCGCATGCGCATCGCACACATCCCAATTACCGATTACTGATTACGGATTACCTGCAAGGCCGACTCACAAAATGAAGGCAACGCTGACAGTGCTGGGGAGTGGGACGTCGATGGGGGTGCCGACGATCGGCTGCCGCTGCGATGTTTGCACCTCTTCCGATCCGCATGACCGGCGCACTCGGCCGTCGGTGCTGGTGGACTTCGATGGGCGCCGCGTTCTGATCGACTCCGGTCCCGACTTCCGCGAGCAGGCGATCCGCGAAGGCATTCAGCATCTCGATGCCGTCATCTATACGCACGCGCACGCCGACCACATTCTCGGGCTCGACGACCTGCGTCCGTTAACGTTCCGCAGTCACGGCAAGATTCCGCTCTACGCGCAACCGGCGGCGGCGGTGGTGATCCGGCGGATGTTCCAGTACATCTTTTCCGGCGACTACAAGTTCGGCGGGCTGGCGCAGGTGGAGTTGAATGAATTTGACGGCCCGCTGGAACTGCTCGGCGCGACGTTTCATCCGGTACCGGTCATGCATGGAGACGCGGAAATCTGCGGGTTCCGCGTCGGCAGCGCAGCCTATCTGACCGACTTCAGCGACATTCCCGCCGCGTCGGAAGAGTTGTTGCGCGGACTCGACGTACTGTTTCTCGACGCGCTGCGGCACAAGCCGCATCCCACGCATTCGACGGTCGAGAATTCACTGGCGATCATCGAGCGCTTGCAGCCGAAGCGCGCCTTCTTCACCCACATGTGTCACGACCTCGCGCACGAAGCGACGAATGCGAAACTGCCGGCGCATGTGCGCCTGTCCTACGACGGCATGAAGCTGGAATTCGAAATCTGAGAGTGATGCAAGTATTCCGCCACATTGAGGAAGTTCCGGCCGACCACGGGCCCGCGATCGTTACGGTCGGCAACTTTGACGCCGTGCACCGCGCGCACCAGGCGGTGGTTGCGGAAGTAGTGCGGCGCGCGCGTGAGATCGGCGGACGATCCATCGCGGTGACCTTCGACCCGCACCCCACCCGCGTGCTGCGGCCCGACGTCGCCCCCAAGCTGATCACCCCGCTGCCGGTGAAGCTGAAGCTCCTGGAACAAACCGGGCTGGACGCGGCCTTGGTTCTTCCCTTCTCGCGCGACCTATCCATGATGTCGCCGCGCGAATTTGCGGAAATCGTTTTGTTGCAGAAACTGCACGCGCGCGAGGTGCACGAGGGATTCAACTTCCACTTCGGGCACAAGGCCGAGGGCAACGTGGACCGGCTGGCGGAGTTCGGGCGCGAGTTGGGCTTCGAGGTCAAGCGTTATCCGGCGCTGACCATTCGCGGCGAAGTAGTGTCGAGCAGCAGGATTCGCGCGCTGCTCGCGGATGGAAACGTGTCGAGGGCGCGCACACTATTGGGGCGCGTATTCAGCGTGTTCTCCAATCCCGGGCGCGGGCGCGGCTATGGGCATAAATACACCGTGCCCACCATCAACCTGAGCCGCTATGACGAGCTGGTACCCAGGAACGGCGTCTACATCACACGCGCGCGGGTAAACGGCGAGGTGTTCGACGCGGTGACCAACGTGGGCGTCCGGCCGACGTTCGGCGAGGATTCGTTTGCCATCGAAAGCCATCTGCTGAATTTCCATCCCATATCGCTGACCGCGCAGACCGAGGTGGAGCTGTGTTTTTTCGACCGGATCCGCGATGAGCGGAAGTTTCCGGCGGTGGAGGCGCTGCGCGAGCAGATCGCGAAGGATGTGCACAAGGCGAGGCGATACTTCAAACATCTGGAGCGAGAGACGAAGGCGCGCACGCAATAGCGAATCTGTCATCCCGAGCGAGGGCGTAAGAGTCTGTGTGAGAACTCGATTTGTCGTGCTGCGGTGGT
>DAISJI010000091.1:1351-8696 GCA_036821585.1 Terriglobales bacterium | reverse complement strand
GGCCATGCGAAGCAAAGCGCGTTTTTCTCTCCTCATTACCTATGCCTGCGTGGGCGCGATCGCGCTGGGGATTTTTGCCAGCGGCGGACGACATGCACAGTGGATGCCGCAACTATCGGCGGAGCCGCAAGCCAAGCCCAGTGACGATCCCAGGCTGCAGAAGGCGTGGCGGTTCAATCGCGACGGATGGGTGTATCTGCACCTCGAGGGAGCGCCGGCGGAGATTGGGTATCAGCACGGCTACCTGCTGGCGAGCGAGATTGAAGATGCGTTCAACGCCATCCGCTTCATGGACACGCACCGGACGAAGCGCGACTGGAAGTTCTTCCACGACACGGCGAAGAACGTGCTTTGGCCGCATATCGACGCGCAATACCAGCAGGAGTTGCAGGGCATTGCCGACGGCGTGAAGGCGAAGGGCGGCAAGATGGACGTGTACGACGTCGTCGCGCTCAACGCGTTCGAAGAGGTGCCGGACTACTACATCCCGTGGCTGGAGGCGAAGCAGAAGAAGAGCGGTATGGCGCTGCCGAATCACGATCTGCTGACCGCGCCGGGAAACTGCTCGGCATTCGTGGCGACCGGGTCGTACACGAAAGACGGGAAGCCGGTGATCGCGCACAACAACTGGACGAGCGTCCACGCGGGCGCGCGCTGGCGGATCGTGTTCGACATCGTGCCGGTGAAGGGCTACCGCATGATCATGGACGGGTTTCCGGGCGTGATCGTCAGCGACGATGATTTCACCATCAACTCGGCGGGGCTGGCGGTGACGGAGACGACCATTACCGGGTTCCACGGATTCGATCCCAACGGCACGCCGGAGTTCGTGCGCGCGCGTAAGGCGACACAGTACGCCGGGTCAATCGACGAGTACGTGCGGATCATGAACGACGGCAACAACGGCGGCTACGCCAACGACTGGCTGCTGGCCGACATCAAGACCGGCGAGGTGGCGCGCTTCGAGCAGGGGCTGAAGCATCAGCGGCTGTGGCGGACGAAAGACGGGTACTTCGAGGGGTCGAACTTCGCCAGCGATCCGCAGTTGATCAAGGACGAAACGGATTTCGATACCGAGAAGCCGGGGACGTCGCCGAATGCGCGCCGCGAGCGCTGGCGCCAGTTGATGGCGCAAAACAAAGGCAAGATTGACGCGGCGCTGGCGCAGAAGTTCGAGGGCGACCACTACGACACGTTCCAGAAGAAGGAAGAGGCGAACGAGCGGAGCTTGTGCGGGCACGTGGAGACGTCGCCGCGTGGTATCCCGGAGTGGGGCTGGGGACCGTATCATCCGGGCGGCACGGTGCAGGCCAAGGCCGCCGACGCGACCATGATCAAGAACATGACGCTCACGGCAAGGGCGGGACACGCCTGCGGAACCGACTTCAACGCCGTGGAATTCCTGGCCAAGCATCCGGAATATGGGTGGCAGAAGCCGGCGCTGACCGACATGAAGAGCGGACCGTGGGCGACGTTTCGGACCGGGGAGAAGAAATAAGACATTTTTGATTTTCGCTGGTTGATTTCTGATTGCCCGCTCCGGAAGAGCGGGCTTTTGGTTTCAGCCTGGGAATGAGCCTGGCCGAATTCGCCGGAGTGAGCGGAAAGAAGCTGTCGCTATGTGGGACGGCAGGCGTATGCTTCGCGGGTCAGGGAGGCGCATATGGCAAGCGTCGCGGAACAGATTCGCAACAAAAACGCGGAATTCATCGAGGCATTCAAGCGCAAGGATGGAGTAGCGGTAGCGGCGATGTACTCCACCTCGGCCAAGGTGATGCCGCCCGGGGCTGAGACAGTGGAAGGGAAGAGCAAGATCCAGGCGTTTTGGGAGAGCGTGTTCCGCGCCGGGATCACGGACGCGAAGCTGGACACGATTGAAGTGGACCTGATCGGCGGATACACGGCCATCGAGACGGGGAAGTTCGTTATGTATGCGAATAAAGACGTGGCGGACCGGGGAAAGTACCTGGTGGTCTGGCGCAACGAAGACGGGCAGTGGAAGTTGCATCGCGACGTATGGAACAGCAGCATGGCGAAGATGGCGACGGTAGGGGCGTAGGCATTTATGATTGAGTGATTTGCGATTTCTGATTGCGGAAGAAGGCTCCGGGACACTCCGGGGCTTTCGCTGTTTGGGGCGCGTGAGTGAGACGAAGGATCAGCGCAGAGGTCGGAGAGGGGCGGAGATTTACGACTTCGTGGTATGAGGGGCGGCGGATTCGGGTGGTTTTTCGGATTTACCGTCGGAGTTCGATTCCTTGATCCACTTTTCGATATCGGCGCGGCGGTAGTGGGTGGGGTCGAAACGCACGCCAATCTGCTCGCCCTTCTTGTAGGTCACGACGGCGGGGATTTCGACAGGAAGTTCTGGGGACAGGGTGAACCTCAGGCGGATGGGCTGGGAGATCGAGACCGGCGCGTGCCCCTGCAACAGCATGCCGCCCTGGCTGATGTTCTTGCTCGCGGCGAGGTGCTTCTCATCGTTGGTTTGGATGTCCACCGGAACGGAGATATCGAGGCGCGGATGCAGGCGCTGCTGCTTGCCGCTGTTGGGACGCGAAGAGAGCAGCATGTACACAAGTACCGCGACCGCGATGGTGGCGCACAAAACTACGAGAAACATTGCGCGCATTGTACCCCAGAACTCCATCGGGGCCGGTATTTACGCGATTACGTGCGTTTCGCCAAGAGCGCCATGTCAGCATCGGTGCCAGGAAGGAAGTACCCGAGGGGCATGGAGCGGATGCGAACCTGTTCGTCGAGGGTGGAATTCAGGGATCTTCCCGGCTGTTCAAACTCAAAGCGGCGGAACTTCGGCTTGCTTGCCCTGGAGTTCACGTTTGACGGTGTCGCTGACCTGTTTGCCGTCGACGCGGGCGCCCGCGAAACGGGCCATGACGTTCTTCATCACGGTGCCCATGTCTTTCAAGGTGGGCGAACCCATTTCGGCGATGGTGGCCTTTACGGCTGCGGTGATTTCGGCTTCGCCGACGGCTTGGGGCAGGTAGGCTTCGATGATGACGATTTCAGCCTGTTCCTTGTCGGCAAGCTCCTGGCGGCCGCCCTTCACGAAGGCGTCGATGGACTCCTTGCGTTGCTTGATGAGCGTTTGCAGGATTTGCTGGGACTCGCGGTCGTCGAGCGGGGCGCGCTTGTCGATCTCTTTATTCTTGAGGGCGGAGCGCATCATGCGCAGGGTGGAAAGGCGGCGCTCGTCGCGGGCCTTCATCGCCGCGGTCATGTCTTTCTGGACCTGTTCGCTGAGGGTCATAATCGTAGGCCGTAGGCCGGAAGTCGCAGGCCGGGTGAAACGCCGCAACCCGCCCCCACCCTTCCAAAATCGGTCAGGGTGGGGCACCCAGATTATAAGGCCTTGCCCGTACACATCCGGGCCGATAACATTACGGCCACATAAGGGCATTCATCCATGGGAACGCATTCTCCGCTCCAGATCGCGCTGCTGATCGTTGGCGGACTCGCCGCCATCGGCGTTGTCATCACCTACCTCCGCACGCGCATGACGTTTTCCGGATACGAGGAAATCATCGGCGATATCCGCAAGCTGGGCTCGTCGCTGCGGGGAGAGGTCTTTCGCGACGGCTCCGACGTGGTTATCTCCGGAACCTGGGAGAAGAATCTGGTTGTGGTGCGCTTCTCCAACCAGGAGAACACGCCGGGGCTGAACATCCGCATGCCGGCCGCGGCCTCGTTCCAGATCTCGGTGACGGCGGCGGGAACGCCGGTTACCGAGGGTCCGCGAACGCCGGTGAAGACCACCGACGAAATGTTCGACGCGCGCTTCACCACGCGCACCGACCAGCCCACGCATGCGCGCATGCTGCTGAACAAGCAGGTGACGGCGATCCTGCAGAAGCTGGCCTGCTCCAAGAACACCTACATTGCCATCGGCGCCGGCGCCATCGAACAGAGCGAACTGGTCATTCCTTCGCCCAACGCGGCGCAACACGTCCTTGAGCACCTGAAGTCGCTGGCGGCGCTGGCGGCCAGCTTGCGGAACATGCCGGGCGCCGAAAACGTGAAGGTGGTGACGATCGAGCGTGAGCGCCACGTGGCCGCGCGGTTGGCGATGGTTTTGGGAGTGATGGTAGCGATTGGCGCCGTGGTGGCCGCCATCCAAGTGCCGCCGGCCCCCACCGGCGCGAACGAGTCGCTGAACAACGGCATCATGCCGACCGACGCCAACCTGATCGCCGAAGCGCCGGCGTGGCACGCGGCGGCGGCCTCGGAAATCGACGGCTCCGGCGCGGAGATGCTGCGCAGCAATGGCATCCAGGCCTCGGGGCGCGTCGAAGGCGACTACAGCGGGACCGCCAATGGGCAAGACGCGGCGTACCTGTTGATTAATGCGGAGAATAAGCGCCGCGTGGTCATCATCGCCGGCCACCAGAACCGCTACGACTCGCGATTTCCCACGGTCAGCATGATCGCCAGGATTCCGAAAGAAGCGATCGGCTCGATTCAATGGATGAACGACAAGGCGCCGAAAGACGTGCTGGGCGACGGCCTGCTTTTCGTGCGCGAACCCGACAAGCCTGAGTCCGGCGTGGTGGTGTTTCTTACCCAAGACGGGATGACATCGGCGTCACCGAAGAGCTGGCACGATGTGACGCTGAAATAACTGCAGTTGCAAATTGTCCCGGCTGCTCAGAAATCCTCTACTGCAGGTTCGTTCATTCCGAAGCCCGGGCATTTTCGCCGTGGAGGCGCTTGGCCTCGGCCAGCAGGGACATGCTGTGCATCAGGTTCTGCAGGGTGATGATGCCGACCAGGCGTCCGCCGTGTACCACCGGCAACAGGGTGATACCGTGGCTGGTGAGCTTGCGGAACGCCGATGCGAGCGTATCGCTGGACTGCGCCGCCGAGAAGACGCGGTTCATCACCGACTGCACGTAGCCATTGCCGCTGGCGCGCAGGGCATCGACGATGCGCTGGCGCGAAACCACTCCCACCATGTCGCTGCCGCGCACCACGGGAAAATCGTCCTGCAGGGTGTGCACGGCCTTGTGGAGTGCGTCTTCCAGCGTGTCGGCGGGCGAGAGGGTGGAGAAGTCGGTGAGCATCACGTCCTCCAGCCGCACCTGCGCCAGGACCGCGTGAAAGAGGGCGTGGCGGTCCTCCAACTGGGCGGCCAGGAACAAAAAGAAGCCGATCATCATCAGCCACGTGTTCCAGATGCCGAGGAGGATGAAGGCGAGCGCAAAGCCTTGTCCGACGCTGACCGCGCGGCGCGTGGCGCGTACGGGATCCATGCGGCGGGCGAGGATGGCGCGGACCACCCGGCCGCCGTCGAGCGGGTAGGCGGGGAGGAAGTTGATCGCGGCCAGGAACACGTTGACCCACACGAAGCTGCGCGGCAGGTTTCCGGCGAAGACCAGCGGACGCTGCGAGAGCGACGACTCGGGAGCGATGCCGAGCAGTATCGCCGCCCCGACAAAGGCCAGCAAGATGTTGACCAGGGGCCCGGCGAGGGCGACGCGAAACTCATCACGCGGATTCACTGGCTCGCGGTCGGGCTCTTCCTGGATGGGCACGCCGCCGATGGGCAGCAGCAGCACGGGGCGGGCGCTGCGGTTCTGGTGCATGCCGGCGAGCCGGTGGCCGACTTCGTGGAGCAGGACCGAGGCGAGGACCAGGAAGGTGAGGGCCACGCCACGGCCGATCGCGTCGGCGCCCATCTCGGCGGAGTCGGTCATCCAGACGAATGCCAGCAGAAAGAGGAAAGAGACGTGGATTTGCAGGTCGATGCCGAAGATTCGTCCGCCGTGGATGGACCAGCTACGCATACGTCTGTTTCGATTGTAAATTTGAAATTTGAGAATTGGAAATTTGGGGGGATTTGGCCGAATGTGCGTGTTTTCAAATTTCAAATTCTCAAGTTTCCAATTACAAATGGATCGTGCGAGTAATTGCGGGACAATTTCGCAGCCGTCCGCTGAAGTCGCTGGCCGGCATGGACACGCGTCCGACCTCGGACAAGCTGCGCGAGACGTTGTTTAACGTCCTGACCGCGGGGAATCTCGATGCGCTGGCGGGAAGCGTGTGGCTGGACATATTTGCGGGAACGGGCGCGGTGGGAATCGAGGCGTTGAGCCGGGGCGCGCGGACGGTGTGTTTCATCGAATCGTCGGCCAAGGCGGCGGGGGTGATTCGCGCCAACCTCAAGTCGCTAGGTGTGGGCGAAGGATTCGAGATCGTGGAGCGGGAAGCGGTGCGGGCGCTGCGACTGCTGGACAGCAAAGCAGTCCGCGCTGATTACATCTTTCTCGATCCCCCATATCGAATGCACGACGAGTACGCAGAGACGCTGGGGTCCCTGTCGCAATCGCGGATATTGCATGCGGGGTCGGTAGTGATTGCGGAGCACGATAAGCGGTTCGATCCCGGAGAGCGGGTGGGGGCGCTGACCAGATCGCGGCTGTTGAAGCACGGGGATGCGGCGCTGAGCTTCTATCGGGTGGGGTAGATCGTAGGCGGTAGGTCGTAGGTCGGAAGAAGGTATTTCGGTATATCGGTATTTCCGTGATTCAGTTCTAACCGCAGCGGGCAAATCATGATACCGAGATACTGAAATACCAGCCGACAACTGAAGACAGACGACTGAAGAACCAATTTCACATAATCAGGTCTTCGGCGCGGCGGTAGATCGGATGCTGGCGCTCCGCCAAATCATTCTTTACCGCGTTCAACCCGTACACGCATTCCTCGAAGTGGTCGGACAACTTGGCAAAGAGCGGCGCGGCCTGGGCATACTCCCAGACGTCGAACTTGGAGACGATGTAGTAGCTCTCCTTGCCGGCTTTGATGAAGTCCACGAAGTTTTCCAGGCGCTGGCGGCGCAGCCGGAAGTGGTTGATGGCTTCCGGAAACATGCCGGTAAAGAAGAGCGTGTAGTCACCGATGTGCTTGCGCACCTGGCGCTCGCGGTCGAAGGAGGGCGCTTCACCGTAGATGGGATTGGACTCAATCAGCATTTCGCCGACGTCGTGCAGCGGACGGCCTTCGGCATTGCGGACATTGAACAGTTGCTCGGCCTCGCAGAAATCGGCGAGCATGCAGGCGACGTATTGGGTAACGTCTTCGTCGCGCATGCCGAGGCTGTTCTCGAAGTGGTCGGTGACCAGTTCGCTGAAAAACTGACGCAGCGGATGCGATTCAGGGATCATTCGCGTGTCCTCACCCCGCGCTCTTGAATTCCTGGGCGCGAGTGTGCTCCGCTTTTATCACCAACGCAAGTGACGTTCGTGCTCCGCCAGGTAACGCGGGAGCTACTCCGTTGGACGCGCGATGGCACGGGAATTTTGGCAGACGCGAGGCCGGAGTGCTA
>DAISJI010000091.1:0-1251 GCA_036821585.1 Terriglobales bacterium | reverse complement strand
TCGAAGCGGGTGCCGTGGCCGACTTCGCTGGTCACGCCGATGTGTCCGCCGTGGTCTTCGACGATGCGCTTGGCCAGCGACAGTCCCAGTCCCGTACCTTTTCCCTTGGTGGTGTAGAACGGGCGGAAGATGTTGGGCAAGTGTTCGGGCGGGATGCCGGGACCGTTGTCGCTGACCGACACGCTCGCCGTATGGTCGGCATGTCCGACTTCGACGCGCACTTCGCCGGGACCATCAATCGCCTGGATGGAATTCAGCAGCAGGTTGAGCAGCACCTGGTGGATCTGCGCGCTGTCGTGCTCGACGGGCGGCAACTCCGCATCACCCACGAAGTCTACTTTCACCGGCTTGGCCAGAGTTTGCTGGCGCGCGAAGATGACAGCGTGCTCGACGGTCGCGTTGAAGTCGCTGAGACGGTACTCCGCCGCCTTGGGACGCGCGGTCTCCAGCAGGTCGGTAACGATGCGGTTGACGCGCAGCACCTCGCGGCGCACTTCCTTCGCCACCTCGCGGGCGGGGCTGGTTTCCGGCAGGTCGCGTCCGACGATATCCATCACGCCCGCGATTCCGGCGAGCGGATTGCGGATTTCATGGGCCAGGCCGGCGGCAAGTTCGCCGAGCGTGGCCAGGTGCTCGGCGCGCGAGATCTGGGTCCGGTAGAGGCGCTGGATTTCATGGCGGCTCTCGCGCAACTGCTGGACCATGTCGTTGAAGTTGCGGCCCAGGTCGCCGATATCGTCGTTGCGGTCGGCAAAGCTGACGGTGACGTTGAGGTCGCCATCGCGCACGCGCTCGATTTTTTCCTGCAACTCGAGCATGGGGCGGCTGACCACGAAGCCAAGCGTAACCACCAGCACCGTGCAGATGCAGATGGCGCCCACGGCGGCCACGATCAGCACGCTCTTACGTTCTTCGATACCGAGGGAGATGGTGACAAGAATGAAGAGCAGCAGGCCGTTGAGCAAAACGGCCAGCACCGGCAGGATCGCCTTGAGCCGCCAGTTGAGGCGTATGGACAAGAAGACTCCTTAGGAAAGGGCGCATCTCATTATCTGCGTGCTGCGGCTGTCCAGTAAATTTGAAATTTGAAATTTGAAAATTTCAAATCAAAAAAAGCCCCGCCATGGCGAGCGGGGCCGAGTCAGTACCGAATACCGAGTACCGAGAAATCATGCATATGCATGAAGGCCGGGCAACAGGTACGTGACGCCGAAGAAAGTGAACATGACCACGGCAAAGCCGAGGATGGCG
>DAISJI010000090.1:7045-8705 GCA_036821585.1 Terriglobales bacterium | reverse complement strand
GACGCTGCGAGGCGCGTGCGCCGTCCATCTAAGTGCTTGGGCGGAAACAACTTAGAGCTACTGGATGCCTTCCCCTTGCCGTTTTGCACAGGCGGAGTGGCAGGTTTACCACATAGGACTTTTCGGAACGAATGCCTGACTATTTATACATGATGGAAACCCGGCTGACGCCGGACCAGCAGAAGTTTGCGACCCAGCTCCAGGAGGTCGCCCGCGCCCAGCAGGTCAATCTCTACCTCACGGGCGGCACGATTCGCGACCTGATTTCCGGCTTTCCCATCCGGGAACTGGAGTTCGTGGTCCAGGGCAACGCGCTCAAGCTCCAGAAAGAACTGGAGAAGCTAGGCGCGATAATCGAGGGAACGGACGACGATTACCGCATCGCTTACGTCGTAAAGGGAAACGTGCGGGCGCAGATCGAGTCTGCCCTGAGCGCCACCTACGACAAGCCCGGTAAACCGCCAAAGCTGACTCCGGGAACGATCGTCGAAGACCTGCGGCGCCGGGATTTCACCATCAACGCGATGGCGCTCTCGCTGAACGAGGGCTCGCGCGGATTGTTGTCGGACCCCTTCAATGGCGTGGCCGATATCGAGGCCAAGCTCATCCGGGTCCTGCACAGCTACGCTTTTTTGGAAGAGCCGATCCGGTTGATTCGCGTGACGCGGCTGGCAGCACGCTTCCACTGGCAATCCGAAGAACGTACGCAGGCGCGCTATAACGCGGCGAAAGAAAACAACTACATCGAGTACCTGGACGGCCGCGCCATCGGACACGAGTTGGAAGCGCTGGCCCACGAAGACGATCCGCTCCACATCCTCGCCGTTCTCGAAAAGGAAGGCTGGCTCAAGGTCCTGAACCCGCACTGGTCGGTACCCAAGATGGATACCGCCGGGCTGAAGGACTTGATGAAAATCCGGGCGGAGCTGGCGGACGTGGGCATCAACGCGGACTCGTCGGCCGCCGTGATGTATTACCTGACTCGCAAACTGAGCGATACCGACGTTCGCGACATGCAGAAGCACATTCCGCGCAAGCACTTCGTACAGGCGTGGAAGAGCCTGCACGACGAAGCCAACGCGCTGGCCAAAAAGCTTTCGGGGAAGGAATCGGCGACGCCGTCGCGGACTTGGCAGGTGCTCACCCAGGCGCAACCGGAAGCGTTGCTGTTCCTGGCGGCCACGGCCCGGCAGCAGGCGGTGGACCAGAAGATCAAGAATTTCTTCGGCAAGTGGCGCCAGTTGCGTCAGAAGCTGCCGCTGCCGGAGATGGCGGAGCTGAACATCACGCCCGCGTTGCCGGTTTATCCCAAGGTCGAGCAGGAAGCGTTTTACCTGCTGCTGGATGGCAAGCTGCGCTCGCGGACGGAGATCATGAAGTTCCTCAAGCCGTACGAGCCGCCTCCGCCACCGCCGCCTCCGCCGGCGAAGAAGAGTAAAGCAGTAAGGGCCGCCGAGGCTGCTGCGGCCGCTGCCGCTGCTGCGGCTAAAGCTGCCGCGGCTGCCGCTGCACCAGTAGGCAAGGCCGGCAAAAAGGGACGCAAGGGCGCACCTGCGGCGGCGCCGGTAGTTGCACCCGCGCCGGCTGCGAAGGCAGCGAAGCCCGCCGCCAAGACTGCCAAGGTGGAAGCGAAACCAGTCGCGAAGAAGGTGGAAGCGAA
>DAISJI010000090.1:0-6945 GCA_036821585.1 Terriglobales bacterium | reverse complement strand
CTTAAAGCCGGCGAAAAGGTCGAAGAAGAAATAGACCTTAACCGGCTGTCATCCTGAACGAGGATGCGGCAAGAAACCGGACGCGCCGCTTTTGCGCGTTGGGTTGCCGCATCCGAGTCGAAGGACCCCTATTTAAACGCATCGCTTGGTTGACTGGTGATAAACCCTCTTATTCGCAAGTAATTGGGTTTGGCCTTGGGCTGATGCGGCTATCCTCAGCAGCCATTCTTCTCATTTCACCCGCTATTTCCACAGTCGCGCACACTCCTGCACAGGTTGAACGCTGGTAACCGCCCGCCTACCCCCGTAAACTTGAACTACCCACCATGTCCCAATTTGTCCATCTGCACCTGCACACCGATTACTCGATGCTGGACGGCGCGTGCGACATCGACAAACTGGTCCACCGGGTAAAGGACCTCGGCATGCCGGCCGTGGCCATGACCGACCACGGCAACATCTTCGGGGCGTTCAAATTTTTCAATGCGGCGAAGAGTGCGGGCGTGAAGCCGATCATCGGGTGCGAGCTATATGTGTGCAAGAAGGACGACCACAACATCTCACGCACCCCGCCCGACGCCGACAGTTACAACCACCTGATCGTGCTGGCGCAGAACGAAGAGGGATACCGCAACCTGGTGCATATCACCAGCGAGGCGTCTCTGCACGGCTTTTATTACAAGCCCCGCATCAGCAAGGCGTACCTGGCGGAACATTCGAAGGGATTGATTGCGCTCTCCGGCTGCCTCAAAGGCGAAGTCGCGGAGCGGCTGACCGAAGGCAAGTACGACGCGGCGCGCCAGGCGGCCGGCACGCTGGCCGACATCTTCGGGCGCGAGAACTTCTACCTTGAGATCCAGGACCAGGGTCTTGAGCAGGAGAAGCAGATCCAGGCCGGGCTGTTGCGGTTGGAGAAAGACCTCGGCCTGCCGCTGGTCGCCACCAACGACAGCCACTACCTGTGCGAGGACGACCACCACGCCCAGGACGTGATGGTCTGCATCCAGACCGGCAAGTCGATCCACGATGTCAACCGGTTGAAGTTCCAGTCCGACCAGTTCTACGTGAAGAGCTGGGAGCAGATGAGCCGGATGTTCGGCGAAATGCCGCAGGTGCTCTCGCGCACGCTCGACATCGCGGAGCGCTGCTCGCTCAAGCTGGAGAAGGTCCTCAATCCGTTCCCGAAGTTCGATGTGCCCGAGGGACACACCATCGACAGCTACTTCGAGGAAGTGGCGCACAAGGGATTTGCCAAGCGGCTGGAAACGCTGCGGGTGTTGCAAGCGCAGGGACGGCTGAAGCATCCGATCAGCGATTACGAGCAGCGGCTGGCGTCGGAGATCGGCATCATCCGGCAGATGCAGTTCCCGGGATACTTCCTGATCGTGTGGGACTTCATCGCGTGGGCGAAGGACCGCGGGATTCCGGTGGGGCCAGGACGCGGTTCGGCCGCCGGGTCGCTGGTGAGCTACGCCATGGAGATCACCGACATTGACCCGCTGCAGAGCGGGTTACTGTTCGAGCGCTTCCTGAATCCGGAACGCATTTCCATGCCCGATATCGACGTGGATTTCTGCATGAACCGCCGCGGCGAGGTGATCCATTACGTCACCGAGAAGTACGGGCGCGAAAACGTGGCGCAGATCATCACCTTCGGCACCATGCAGGCCAAGGCGGCGATCAAGGACGTCGGGCGCGCCATGGCGATCCCATACAACGACGTGGACCGCATCGCCAAGATGATTCCGGCGACGCTGAACATCTCGCTCGACCAGTCGCTCAAGGACTCGCCCATGCTGGCGCAAGCCTACGACAGCGAGCCCCAGGTGAAGGAGTTGATCGACACGGCGCGCAAGCTCGAGGGCATGGTCCGCAACGCCGGCGTGCACGCGGCGGGCGTAGTGATTTCGTCGGAGCCGCTGATCAACCTGGTCCCGCTGCACCGCACCAAGAACGACGAGATCGTTACCGCCTTCGACATGAAGGCGATCGAAAAGATGGGCCTGCTGAAAATGGACTTCCTCGGGCTCACCACGCTGACGATCGTGGACGACGCGCTCAAGCTGATCCAGCAAGTTCGCAACGAAAAGCTGGACTGGAATTTCGTCCCCCTCGACGACAAGGAGACCTACGAGAAAGTCTTTCACAGCGGCCTGACCAGCGGCGTCTTTCAGTTTGAATCGCACGGCATGCGCGACGTGTTGCGCCGCTACCGGCCGAACAGCGTCGAAGACCTGACCGCGTTGAACGCGCTTTACCGCCCAGGGCCGATCCAGGGCGGCATGATCGACGACTTCATCGAGCGCAAGTGGGGCCGCCGCCGGATCGAGTACGAATTGCCGGAGATGGAACCCATCCTGAAGGAGACGCTGGGCGTCATCGTCTACCAGGAACAGGTGATGCAGATCGCCAACGCCCTCGCCGGGTACTCGCTCGGCGAGGCCGACCTGCTGCGCCGCGCCATGGGCAAGAAGATTGCCGAGGAGATGGCGAAGCAGCGCGACCGTTTCGTGCGTGGCGCCATCGAGCGCGGCTTCCCGCAGCGGAAGATCGAGAAGATTTTTGATCTGATGGAGCAGTTCGCCGGTTATGGCTTCAACAAGTCGCACTCGGCGGCCTATGCGCTGCTGGCCTACCAGACGGCATACCTGAAGACGCACTACCCGGTCGAATTCATGGCGGCCCTGCTGACCTCGGTCACCGGCAACACCGATGACGTGGTGAAGTACATCAACGAGTGCCGCGAGATGGGAATTCCCGTCGAGCCGCCCGACATCAACATCTCCGCCGCCAGCTTCACCCCGCACGGGCAGGCCATTCGCTTCGGTATGGGCGCGATCAAGAACGTCGGGCAGAACGCGATCGAGTCCATCGTGCAGGCGCGGAAAAAGCTGGGACAGTTCACGTCGTTCTACCAGTTCTGCGAGAAGGTGGACCTGCGGCTGCTTAACAAGCGCGTGCTCGAGTCGCTGATCAAGAGCGGCGCCATGGACGCGTTCGGTCACCGCGCCCAGTTGATGACCGTTGTCGACAAGGCGATCGAGCGTGGACAGAAAGCGCAGCGCGATATCGAAAGCGGGCAGCACGGACTATTCGGCGTCTTCGACGAGCCCGCGGCGGCGGGAAACAACGGGAACGAGAAGCTGCCCAACCTGCCCGAATGGGACGAGCACCAGCGTCTCGCCGCCGAAAAAGAAATTCTCGGCTTCTTCATCACCGGGCACCCGCTTCAGAAGTACGAGCAAAAACTCGGCGAGTTCGTGCCCTACTTCACCACCGAAGCCATTGGCGAGATGACCACCGGTACCGGAAAAGAAAATGAGGTATACACCGCCGGCATCATCACCAACCTGCGGGTGCAGAAATCCAAGAAAGGCGACTTCTACGCCAATGCGGTGCTGGAAGACATGCTGGGGACGGTGGACATCATCGTGTTCCCGGAGGCGTACCGGCGGCTGTCGGACAAAGTGAAGCTCGAAGTTCCGGTCCTCGTGCGCGGAGGCATCCGCGTGGAGGAGGGTGCGAATCCTAAGGTCACGGTATCGGAGATCGTGCCTTTGGAAGACGCGAAACCGAAGCTGCCGAAAAGCATTCGTGTCCGCGTGCCGCTCGATACCTCGACGCCACAAACCATCGACGATCTGTATGCCTTCTGCTCCTCGCATCGCGGCGAGGCCAGGGTCTTGTTCGACCTGGAACGTGCCGGCGACTTCATGGTGATCATGGAGGCGGAAGGCTATAATGTCCTGCCGGACCGGGCCTTCTTCGCGCGCGTCGAAGAACTGTGCGGTCGAAGTGCCGTCCGCATCGTCGATTAAGAGACGCTCTTTAGAAACAGACGCTCTGAAGGGCTGTCATCCTGAGCGCAGTGAAGGCCCCTACTTACACGAAGCATTGAGGAGCGGGAAACACGAACCGAATGGACTCCGCAAGCAAGGCGCGCCAGGAGCTGGAACGCATCGAGGAACAGATTGGAAGCCTGGAGTCCGTGGCTGGCGACAACCAGGACGCGCGGCGACAACTCCAGGAACTGCACGGGAAAGTCGACACCCTCCGCAAACAGATCACTGCGCAACTGAACGCGTGGGGAAAGACCGAACTCGCGCGTCATCCGCAGCGTCCCTACACGCTCGATTACATCGAACGTCTTTTCACCGAATGGACCGAGCTTCACGGCGACCGCGGCTTCTCCGACGATCCGGCGATCCTTTGCGGCATGGCGCGTTTCCATGGCGAAGAAGTCGCCGTGATCGGCACCCAGAAGGGCCGCGACGCCAAGAAGCGCGTCTATCGCAACTTCGGCATGCCGAACCCGGAGGGATATCGCAAGGCGCTGCGGGTGATGCGCTTCGCGGAAAAGTTTGGGCGCCCCATTTTCACCTTGGTGGATACGCCGGGAGCGTATCCGGGGCTGGGCGCGGAAGAGCGCGGGCAGGCGGAGGCGATTGCGCGCAACCTGCGCGAGATGTCGCGGCTGCGGGTCCCGATCATCGCCACCATCACCGGCGAGGGCGGGAGTGGTGGTGCGCTGGCCATTGCCGTTGCCGACCGCGTGCTGATGATGGAGAACTCGATTTACTCGGTCATATCGCCGGAGGGTTGCGCGTCGATCATGTGGCGCGACGCGTCGAAGAGGGAACTGGCCGCCGAGGCGATGAAGATTACGGCCAGTGACCTGAGCCAGTCTCACCTGATTGATGACGTCGTCCCCGAGCCGCCGGGCGGAGCGCACAACGACTGGGACGCCGCCGCCCGCATGTTGGACGAAAAACTGCAGTGGCACCTCGGCGAACTCAAGCGCCTCACCCCCGACGAGTTGGTCCAATCGCGCTACGACAAGTTCCGCAACATGGCCCAGTTCTTCACTTCCTGATGCACCTGCAACCGCCGTATAATGTTCATTAATTTCCTGCCGGTAAACGTTACATATCGCCAAGGGTGAGCATTCATGGCTACAACTGAAATCGGGCCCCGGGATTCTACTGATCGGGTGGAGCGCAAGCCGGTCGTCAACGACTGGAGCCTCCAGGTCGCCACGGTCAACGGCTCCGGCTCCCAATCCGCCAACACCGTCCTCCTCCGCACCATCTTCCAGATGGGCGTTCCCGTGTCAGGAAAAAATTTGTTTCCGAGCAACATCGCCGGACTGCCAACGTGGTACACCATCCGGGCGAATAAAGACGGCTACATCGCGCGCAAGAAGGAAATCGATTTCCTGGTGGCGATGAACCCGGAGACGGCGGTCGAGGACGTGAAGTCGCTCGCGCCGGGGGCGGCCGTGCTCTACGACGAGCCGCTCAATTTGAGATCGATTCGCGATGACCTGTTCTTTTACTCGGTGCCGTACGACAAGCTGGTGGGCGCCGTCTGTTCCGACGCCAAGCTGCGCAAGCTGGTCAAGAACATGATTTATACCGGGGTGGTGGCGCGGCTGCTGAACCTCGACATGGCCGAGGTGGAGAAAGCGATCCGCAAGCAGTTCGGGCGCAAGCAGAAGGCCGCCGACCTGAACGTGAATGCCGCCAAGGCGGGCTACGACTACGGCGTGGCATCGCTGGAAAAGCAGGACCCGTTCACCGTCGAGCGGATGGCCAAGAACACTGGAAAAATCATCGTGGACGGCAACGCCGCAGCCGCGCTGGGCTGCATGTTCGCCGGCGTGACGGTGGTGACGTGGTACCCGATTACGCCCTCGTCGTCGCTCGTGGAAACACTCATCGAATACTTGAAGGCTTACCGTATCAACGCTGATGGCAAAGCTACTTTCGCCGTCGTGCAGGCCGAGGATGAGCTCGCCGCCATCGGTATGGTTTTGGGCGCCGGCTGGGCGGGAGCGCGCTCCATGACCGCTACGGCAGGCCCGGGCATTTCGTTGATGTCGGAGTTCGTCGGACTCGGCTACTACGTCGAAGTGCCCGCCGTGATCTGGGACGTCCAGCGCGTCGGCCCCTCGACCGGGCTGCCGACCCGCACCGCGCAGGGAGACATTCTCTCAACCGCGCTCCTTTCGCATGGCGATACCAAGCACGTGATGCTGTTCCCGTCGTCGGTGAGCGAGTGCTTCGACATGGCCCAGGACGCCTTCCACCTCGCCGAGCACCTGCAGACGCCGATCTTCGTCATGTCGGATCTGGACCTCGGCATGAACAACTGGACGAGCGATCCATTCCACTATCCCGAGAAGCCGATTGAGCGCGGCAAGGTGCTGAGCGAGGAAGACCTCAAGAAGCTGGGCAGCTTCGCGCGTTACAAGGACGTGGACGGCGACGGCATCGGATACCGCACCCTGCCGGGCAACGAACATCCGGCGAGCGCCTACTTCGCGCGTGGCAGCGGACACAACGAAAAGGCCCAGTACTCGGAGCGTCCGGACGACTACGTCAACAATATGGACCGCCTGAACCACAAGTTCGAGCACGCGCGCACGGTGGTACCGCGGCCGGAGTTGGTGCAGGACGGAAAAGCCAAGATCGGGATCATCGCCTACGGCACCTCGCATTGGGCGCTGATCGAGGCGCGCGACCAGTTGCGCAATGAGTACAAGGTCGAGACCGACTACCTGCGGCTGAAGGCGTACCCGTTCACGACCGAGGTCTTCGAGTTCATCAAGGCGCACGACCGGATCTACGTCGTCGACCAGAACCGCGACGCGCAGATGCAGTCGCTGCTGAAGCTGGAGCTGGAGGCGGCGCAAATCGCCAAGCTGCGCAGCGTGCGGCACTACAACGGCCTGCCCATCGACGCGCGCTCGGTGACCGACGACATCCTCCGGGAGATGGGCATTGCGATCGCGAAGATAGAGATGGCGGGCGGTTCCAGCATGGTAGGGGGCGAGTAATGGCAAGCACACCGACAGCACAAGCACCGAAGACGAACCGGATCGGCCTGAGCGTGCTCGACTACCGCGGCGGCAAGACCACGCTGTGCGCGGGCTGCGGCCACAAC
>DAISJI010000089.1:6486-8728 GCA_036821585.1 Terriglobales bacterium | reverse complement strand
CCGCGAAGGCGGCAAGACCGTGGGCGCGGGCACGATTTCGGAAATCATTCAGTAGGCGCAAGGCTGAAGGCCTGAGGCGCAAGGCAAAAGCGAAGACACAACTCGGACGGCTTGCAGTTTGCCGCACGTTCTTTGAGAAGAGAAATGATCAGTAAAGAGAGAATTCGAATTCGGCTGAAAGCTTACGACTACCGCATCCTCGACCAGTCCACCGGCGAGATCGTGGAAACGGCGAAGCGCACCGGGGCGCAGATTGCGGGACCGATTCCGCTGCCCACGGTGAAGAACAAGTACTGCGTGCTGCGTTCGCCGCACGTGGACAAGAAGTCGCGCGAAGCTTTCGAAATCCGCACCCACAAGCGCCTGCTCGATATCCTCGAGCCGACGCAGCAGACCGTGGATGCATTGATGAAGCTCGATCTCCCGGCCGGCGTGGACGTGGAGATCAAGGCATTCGGGAAAGAACACAAGTAGGCGCAAGGCGTAAGGCGCAAGGCGCAAGGAATTTGAAGTTCCTTAAGCCTTAAGCCTCGGGCCTTGAGCCTGAAACAAAGCTTCCGTCGCGTAAGCGCCCGGAAAGAGCAATCGCCGGACAGGAAGCGGAGTTAAGGAAAAGAAAATGGCAGTCAGCGGAATTTTAGGAAAGAAAGTCGGCATGACGCAGCTCTTCGACGAGAAGGGCGACGTGCGTCCCTGCACGGTGTTGCAGGCCGGTCCGTGCGTGGTCACACAGCGCAAGACCGCGGCCAAGGACGGATACGACGCGGCCCAGATCGGGCTGGTCGAGTTCGTGAAGGAATCGCGGCTGAACAAGCCCGAGCGCGGCCACCTGGGGAAGAATAACCTTCCGCCGGTGCGGCTGATGAAGGAAGTCGGGATCGTAGTGGACGCCGCCGCGCCCGAGGGTAACGGCGACGCGACCAAGATCGGCGACCGCGTGCTGGTCGACATCTTCGACGGCGAGAAGTTCGTGGACATCGTCGGGACCAGCAAGGGACGCGGGTTCGCCGGCGTGGTGAAACGTCACCACTTCCGCGGCGGCCCGGGGTCGCACGGTTCGATGTTCACCATCGCCGGTTCGATCGGCTCCTCGGCGTACCCGTCGCGCGTGTTCCCGGGCATGCGGATGGCCGGCCACATGGGCAATGCGCGGATCACGGTCCGCAACCTGCGCATCCTGGGCATCGACAAGGACGAAAACCTGCTGGTGGTCGAGGGCGCGGTGCCGGGACCGAACGGCAGATACGTAGTGATTTCGAAGGCGAAGAAACCGCCTCGCGAGCGCCGTGGATTCTCCGCCGACACCGGTCCGATCAACCCGTTGAAGGCGTCCAAGCGTCTCATCAAGAAGAAGAGCTAATTATGGCAACGATTGATGTGCTCGATCTGAGCGGCAAAAAGACGGGGACCTTCGAACTGGCCGACGAAGTATTCGGCGCGGTGAACGAGGACCTGCTCTGGGAAGCGGTAAAGCACTACCGCGCCGGACAGCGTTCCGGTACCCATGCCACCAAGAATCGGAAGCTGGTCTCCGGTTCCGGCAAGAAGCTGTGGCGGCAGAAGGGAACGGGCCGCGCGCGTATCGGTTCGATCCGCTCGCCGCTGTGGCGGCATGGCGGCACCGTGCACGGTCCGCAGCCGCGTTCCTACGACTACAACTTCCCGAAGAAAAAGCTGATGGGCGCGCTGCGCTCGGCGCTGGCGGCGAAGTTTGCCGATGGCAAGCTGGTGGTGGTGGACGCTTTCAGTCTCTCCGAGGTGAAGTCAAACGCGATGCGCAAGGCGCTGGACGCGCTCAAGGTGGACGGCACGGCGCTGATCGTCGATGGCGACCGCGACAACCGGAACCTCCAGCTCAGCGCGCGCAATCTGCACGGCGTCGAACTGGTGCATAACAGCGACGTCCATCCCTATCACCTGCTGCGCTACGACCGCGCCGTATTCTCCCGCCCCGCGCTGGAGAAGCTTCAGGAATCGCTGAAGAAGACGGTATCGAAGCGGCGCGAACCGGAGTCCCCGACGCGCAGCGGTAAGCGCGGTCGGGTAAAGAAGGCGGAGGTGGCGTAATGGCGAAGTCGGCATACCAGATCATCCGCAAGCCCGTCATCACCGAGAAGGGCCTGGGCGTGAAGGAGACCGAAGGGACGCTGGTGTTCCAGGTTTCGCCCGACGCGACCAAGAACGAGATCAAGCAGGCGGTGCAGTCGATCTTCAAGGTGAAGGTCCGGAGTGTGCGCACCGC
>DAISJI010000089.1:0-6386 GCA_036821585.1 Terriglobales bacterium | reverse complement strand
AAGAACTGAAGAGCTGAATATGGCAATCAAGACATATAGACCGGTAACCCCGACGCTGCGATTCCAGACCACGCTGGTCAACACGGACATCACGTCGGACAAGCCGCACAAGGCGCTGACCGAGAGCAAGCAGCGCACCGGCGGCCGTCGCAACGTCGGCGACACGACCAGCCGCTTCCGTGGCGGTGGGCATAAGCAGAAGTACCGCATCATCGACTTCAAGCGCGAGAAGGCGGGGATCCCGGCGACCGTGGTGTCGATCGAATACGATCCGAACCGCTCCGCGCGCATCGCGCTGCTGGCCTATGCCGACGGCGAGAAGCGCTACATCCTGCAGCCCGACGGGCTGAAGGTGGGCGCCAAGCTGTTGAGCGGCCCCGAGGCCGACATCCTGGTCGGCAACGCGCTGCCGCTGCGCAATATTCCTCCCGGCACGACGGTGCACAACATCGAACTGCGTCCGGGGAAGGGCGCGCAGATGGCGCGTTCCGCGGGTGCACAGGCGCAACTGGTCGCCAAGGAAGGCGACTACGCGCTGCTCAAGCTGCCCTCGGGCGAGACGCGCCGCGTCCTGGTCGATTGCATGGCGACGATCGGGCAGGTGGGCAACCTGGACCACGAAAACATTTCCATCGGCAAGGCCGGGCGCACGCGCTGGCTGGGCAAGCGTCCGCACAATCGCGGCGTGGCCATGAACCCGGTCGACCACCCGCACGGCGGCGGCGAAGGCAAGACCTCCGGCGGACGTCACCCGGTGACGCCGTGGGGCCAGCCGACGCGCGGCTACAAGACGCGCAATAACAAGCGCACCGACAAGTTCATCGTCAACCGCCGCGGCAAGAAGTGACCGCGTTTGCGCGGCGTCTGAGCCGCGCGCGGTCATCCTGAGCGCAGCGAAGGATCTTTGAGGAAGTCAGAATTATGAGATCGACAAAAAAAGGGCCGTTCATCGACGGCTACCTGCAGACGCGAATCGAGGCGATGAACCAGCGCAGCGAAAAGAAAGTGATGCGCACCTGGTCGCGCCGTTCGACGATCATTCCGGAGATGGTGGGGCACACCATCGCCGTGCACAACGGGAGGAAATTCATCCCGGTGTACGTCACCGAGAACATGGTGGGACACAAGCTGGGCGAATTCAGCCCGACCCGCCAATTCAAGGGCCACTCGGTGAAAGCGGCCACGGAGACCGCAGCCCGGCCGGCGGCGCCGCCTCCGGCGAGGTAAGAGAGAACAACGATGGAATTCAGAGCTGCAGCCAAGTACGTGCGAGTTTCGCCGCAGAAGGTGCGCCTGGTGCTGGACCTGATCAAGGGCCGGCGGGTGGAGGACGCGTTGAACACGCTCGCCTTCACCAAGAAGGGCATCGCCCCGAACATCCACAAGCTGCTCCGTTCGGCGGTGGAGAACGCCAACTACGCGAACAACGAAAAGGGCGTCGACGTGGAGATCGATAACCTCTACGTCCTCCGCGCGGTGGCCAACGAAGGACCGCGCATGAAGCGCATCCGCCCGGCGCCCATGGGCCGCGCCTACCGCTACCAGCGGCGCATGTCCCATATCGAGATTGTGCTCGCCGAGAAGGTCCGCCCGCAGGCGGCGGCCGATGGCGGCGAGACCCCGGCCCGTCCGGCGGCGCGCAAAAAGACGCCGGTCAGGAAGACGGCCGGCAAGAAATCACCCGCGAAGAAAACCGCGGGCGCGAAGAAGAAGAAGAAATAGAGGAACTATGGGACAAAAAGTCCATCCTTACGGATTCCGCCTCGGCTATACCAAGCCGTGGAAGTCGCGCTGGTTCGTCACCCGCGATTTCGACAAGCTGCTGCTCGAGGACGTGAAGCTCAAGGCCGAGCTGAAGGACAAGCTCAAGTCGGCGGGCATCAGCTCCATCGAGATCGAGCGTCCGGGCAACAAGCTGCGGGTCATTATCAAGACCGCGCGTCCGGGCATCATCATCGGCCGCAAGGGCGCCGAGATCGACAAGCTCAAGGGCGAACTGCAGAAGCGCACCCACCGCGATGTCTATATCGACATCCAGGAAGTGCACAAGCCGGAGCTGGATGCGCAACTGGTCGCGGAATCGATCGCGCTGCAGTTGGAGAAGCGCGTCGGTTTCCGCCGCGCCATGCGCAAGAGCGTGGATTCGGCGTTGCGCTTCGGCTGCAAGGGAATCAAGGTGCGCGTCAGCGGGCGCTTGAACGGGAACGAGATCGCGCGGTCCGAGTGGTATTTGCAGGGACGCCTGCCGCTGCACACGCTGCGCGCCGACATTGATTACGGCTTCGCGGAAGCGAAAACCACGTACGGCGTGATTGGCGTGAAGACGTGGGTTTACAAGGGCGAAATCCTGCCCACCAAGAAGCGCGACGCACAGACGGCGAGCGCATTTTAGAAAAGTTGCCAGTTGTCAGTTGCCGGTTGCCAGTTGGCGCTGACGGATTCGATGGCGACGCAGGAACTGACAACCAGGAACTGGCAACTGAGAACCGCTTATGTTGATGCCGAAAAAAGTTAAGTACCGCAAGCAGCAGCGCGGGCGCATGGCCGGGAAGGCATGGCGCGGCAGCGAGCTGGCTTTCGGTGATTACGGTCTGAAGGTGATGGAGTGCGGCCACATCACGGACCGCCAGATCGAAGCGAGCCGTGTTGCCATGACCCGCTTCGTGAAGCGCGGCGGCAAGGTCTGGCTGCGCCTGTTCCCGGACAAGCCGGTGACCAAGAAGCCCGCCGAAACCCGTATGGGCAAGGGCAAGGGCGCGCCCGATCATTGGGTCGCGGTGGTCCGCCCGGGCAAGATCCTGTTCGAGATGGAAGGCGTGAGCGTGGCCGATGCGCAGGAAGCCATGCGGCTCGCTTCGCACAAGCTGCCGCTGCGGACGCGCTTCGTGCAGCGCGAGGGGTTCACGCACTAAATAGCCATCCGCTTCGCGGCGACTGGCGACTGGAAACCGATTATGGACGCAGAAAAGATTCGCAACCTGACCGAAGTCGAGCTCAAACACCAGGAGCGTGAGCTGAACGACCAGCTCTTCCGCCTGAAGTTCCAGCTCAGCATGGGGCAGACCGAGAGCCTGAAGAAGATCCGCGGACTGAAGAAAGACATCGCGCGGGTCAAGACCATTGCGCGCCAGCGGCAGACCGCGGCGGCCGGGGAGAAGAAGTAGCCATGGCGGAAACAACGAAGACCGAAAAAGTATCCCGCCGCAAAACGCTGGTCGGCGACGTGGTCTCGACGAAGATGCAGAAGACGATCGTCGTGGAAGTGGACCGCCGCAAGGCGCACGGCCTGTACAAGCGCGTGATCGCGCGCTCGAAGAAGTTCTACGCGCACGACGAGAAGAACACCGCGCACGTCGGCGACGTGGTGCGTATCGAGGAAACCCGGCCGATGTCGCGGTTGAAGCGCTGGCGGCTGATCGAAATCGTGCGCAAGGCCGCGCTGGTCAGCGCCGACGCCGGAATTCCGGGCAAGCTGGAACAGCCCGGCACAACGCAGAACGCGTAGAGGGGAAAAGAAACTATGGCAGTCCAGATGCGAAGCATGCTCGAAGTCGCCGACAACTCCGGCGCGCGCAAGCTGCAGATGATCCTTCCCCTGGGCGGACACACCGGACTGGTCGCCGGACTCGGCGACGTGATCACGGCATCAGTGAAGGAAGCTTCGCCGGAAGGCACGGCGAAAAAGGGGACCGTGGTGAAGGCGGTGATCGTGCGCACGCGCAAGGAGCACCGGCGCCGCGATGGAACCTACATCCGGTTCGACCAGAACGCCGCCGTCCTGATCGACGACGCGCACGAGCCGATCGGCACGCGCGTGTTCGGACCGGTGGCCCGCGAGCTGCGCGAAAAGCAGTTCATGAAGATCGTTTCGCTGGCGCCGGAAGTACTGTAGGCGAAGGCGGACGGCCAGATAGGAATAGAGAGATGCAGAGAGTTCACGTAGATATTCGCCGCAACGATCAGGTGAAGGTGATCGCCGGCCGCGACAAGGGCAAGCAGGGCCGCGTGTTGCGCGTGTTCCCGAGTGAGGGCAAAGTGCTGGTCGAGCACGTCTCGATGGTGAAGAAGCATGTCCGCCCGAATCCGCAGCGCAACGTCAAGGGCGGCATCGCCGAGCAGGAGAGCCGGATTTCGCTCTCCAACGTGATGCTGGTCTGCGGCGAGTGCGGCCCGGTCCGCGTGGGTCACGATACCAAGGGTGACCGCAAAGTGCGGGTTTGCCGCAAGTGCGGGACGACGCTGGACAAGTAATTCATTGATTTCTTGATTTGCAGGCTGGGTGGTTGAAATCGGCAAGTCGGCAAATCGGTAAATCAGAATTGAGCACCCTACGAACCGACAGCGCATAGCTGATCGAAACCGTGGGAGAAGGTAGAGCGGAAGTAATGGCAGACGAGAAGCAGAAAAAGCCGCAGCAGCCGAAGGCCGGCAAAGCGGACGCGAAAGCGAAGGGCAAGGACAAGGGCGCCGCCGTGGAATTGACGGCCGATGGAAAGCCGGCGCGTCCGAAGGCGAGCAGCCGCGGCACCGCCCGCATGCGCGATAAGTTCGAAAAGGAAATCCGCCCGGCGCTGATGAAGGAATTCGAGCTGAAGAATCCGATGGCGGTCCCGAAGGTGGAGAAGGTAGTGGTCAACATGGGCGTGGGCGAGGCGACGCAGAACGCGAAGTTGCTCGATCCCGCCGCCGCCGAACTGGGGCAGATCACGGGCCAGAGGCCGGTGATCACCAAGGCGAAGAAATCGATCGCGGCCTTCAAGGTGCGCGAGGGCATGCCGATCGGCGCCATGGTCACGCTGCGCGGCGACCGCATGTACGAGTTCCTGGACCGGCTGATCAACGTGGCGCTGCCGCGCGTGCGCGATTTCCGCGGCGTCTCCACCAAGTCGTTCGACGGGCGCGGCAATTACACGCTCGGCCTGCGCGATCAGTTGATCTTCCCGGAAATCGATTACGCGAAGGTCGACAAGCAGAAGGGCATGAACGTCACCATCGTCACGACCGCGAAGTCCGACGACCAGGCGCGTGCGCTGCTGCGCGGGATGGGGATGCCGTTTAAGGCGTAGTTGTCAGTTGCGAGTTGCTAGTGAGAATGAATTTTGAATAGCTGAAGGCCGAAAGCTGACAGCGAAGAGCAAAAGGTTAAGAGCTAAAACATGGCGAGAACATCACACGTAGCCAAGGCGAAAAAGAAACCCAAGTTCTCCACGCGCCAGCACAACCGCTGCAATATTTGCGGGCGTCCGCGCGCGTTCCTGCGCAAGTTCGGCATTTGCCGGCTCTGTTTCCGCAGCCTTGCCCTGCGCGGCGAGATCCCCGGGGTTTCGAAGTCGTCCTGGTAGTTGGATTGAGTAATTGCGGAATCGGGAAATCGGGTAATGGATTTCAATTACCCAATTACACAATCACCCGATTACGAAATGGTCGTAATTGCCGCAGGTTCTCCGCCATAAACGGAGCGAACGGGCAAAGGAGAAGGAACGAATGAGTTTGACCGATCCGGTCGCAGATTTCCTCACTCGCGTGCGCAACGCAATCCGCGCGCGTCACCAGAAGGTGGACATCCCGGCTTCCAAGCTGAAGCTGGAGATCGCCCGCATTCTGAAGGAAGAGGGCTACATTGCGAACTTCAAGCCCACCGAAGAGGACGGCCAAAAGGTCCTCCGGATTTACTTGAAGTACGGTCCCAACAACGAGGCGGTCATGTCGAAGCTGGAGCGCGTCTCCAAGCCGGGCTGCCGCGTCTACGTCGGGCACAACGAGATTCCCCGCGTGCTGGGCGGGATGGGGATCAACATCCTCACCACTCCGCGCGGCGTGATGACCGGCCGCCAAGCGCGCAAGCAGGGCGTGGGCGGCGAAGTCCTCTGCGAGATCTATTAACGAATCCGGCCGGGCGAGCCTGGCCGCTACAACGCTGGAAGCCGGCACGAAGGCTGAGAGCAGACAGCGGAGAAGAGAACAATGTCGAGAATTGGAAAAAAGCCGATCGCCCTTCCCGCAGAGGTGAAGGTCAACATCGACGGCAACGTCGTGCGCGTGCAGGGACCGAAGGGGTCGCTGGAAACGCGCCTGCCTGCCGGCGTGAAGTTTGCGCAGCAGGACGGCCAACTGGTCGCCACACGCGATGCGCAGGAACACGCCGCGGTACACGGCCTGGCGCGTGCCCTGGTGAACAACGCGGTGGAAGGCGTCACCAAGGGCTGGACGAAGGACCTGGAAATTGTCGGCATCGGCTACCGCGCCGAAATGAAGGGCAAGAACGTCGTGGTGTTCAGCCTCGGGTTTTCGCACCTGATTGAGTACCCGCTGCCCGATGGCATCACCGCCGCGGTCGATCCCAAGCAGACGCGCATCGCCATCAGCGGCATTGACCGGCAGTTGGT
>DAISJI010000088.1:0-8959 GCA_036821585.1 Terriglobales bacterium | reverse complement strand
CCGCGAAGGCGGCAAGACCGTGGGCGCGGGCACGATTTCGGAAATCATTCAGTAGCAGCTAGGGGCTAGCTGCTAGCTGCTAGCCACCAAAAGTTGGAAAGGTATTAGCAATGCCGCGGGAAATCATTCAGTTGCAGTGCACCGATTGCAAGGACAAGAACTACTCCACGACCAAGAACCGGAAGACGACCCCGGACCGCCTGGAAATGAAGAAGTTCTGCCGCAAGTGCCGCAAGCACACGGCGCACAAGGAAGCGAAGTAAGAGAGGGATTCGTTTATTTAGTGATTTAGCGATTTGTGATTTTGTGATTTCAGATCTTCGCGGGTCCTTCAATCACCAAATCAGTCAATCACCAAATCACTCAATGAAACTAGGGGCGTAAGCTCAACGGTTAAACTGCCGGTCTCCAAAACCGGACTTGGGGGTTCGAATCCCTCCGCCCCTGCCAGTTTACCGAGAGAAGAAGGCAGTAAGGGAAAATGGCCAAGCTAGCAGCAGCGTCGGACGCAAAAGGCATGAGCAATATCGGCGAGCAGATAAAGTCGTGGCCGCAGCGGACGATGTCGTTTTACAGCGACATCCGCACGGAAATGAAGAAGGTCACGACCCCGAGTCGCAAGGAAGTGCAGGCGACGACGCTCGTGGTGATCATCACGGTGTTCCTGTTCGGTGCTTACTTTGCCGTGATCGACAAGGTCATCGGCACCGGCGTTGACTCGCTGTTGCGCTACTTTACGCACCGGTAAGACGAAAGGTGCCCGGTCCAGGCGGCCGGGCTAAAACAATGGCAGAAGAACAGCTCAATAAAGACAGTGCGGAACAGGTTCCGCCGCCGCAGCCGGCCGACCCCGCCGCCACCGAGGAAGGTGGAGGCGATACGCTCACGGCCGCTCCCTCGAACCCCAACCTGAAGTGGTACATCATCCACACCTATTCGGGTTTCGAGCGCAAGGTAAGGGAATCGCTCGAGTCGCGGGTGGAGGCGTTCCACCTGCAGGACAAGATTGGCAAGGTCATCATTCCGACCGAGCCCGTGACCGAGATCCGCAACGGCAAGAAGTACACCACCGAGCGGGCGTTCCTGCCCGGCTACGTGCTGGTGGAAATGGACATGGACCTGGTGACGCCGGAGGGGCAGAACCTCTGGCATGTGGTGAAGTCCACGCCGCGGGTGACCGGCTTCCTGGGCGCGGGCAACCAGCCCACGCCGATGTCGGCCGACGAGGTGAACACGATCATTTATCGCGTCGCCGAGAGCAAGGAAAAGCCGAAGCTCAAGGTCAAGTTCGAGAAGAACGAATCGGTGCGCATCACCGAGGGTCCGTTTGCGACCTTCACCGGCGTGGTGGACGAGGTCAACGAAGACCGCGAAACGCTGAAGGTGATGGTAACGATTTTCGGGCGCTCGACCCCGGTGGAACTGGAATTCGGGCAGGTAGAAAAGGTCGCGTAAGCGGCCAACCAACGGTCCGGGCCGGAAATCCTAGACCCGGCGTGAACACAAGGTAGAGGCGAAATGGCAAAGAAGGTCACAGGACAGGTCAAGTTGCAGATTGCCGCGGGCAAGGCGACGCCCGCGCCGCCGGTCGGCCCCGCATTGGGCCAGGCGCAGATCAACATCATGGAGTTCTGCAAGCAGTTCAACGCCCGCACCCAGGCGAAGGAACTGGAGGGACTCATCATCCCGGTCGTGGTCTCGGTTTACACCGACCGCAGTTTCACGTTCATCACCAAGACGCCGCCGGCAGCGATCCTGCTCAAGCGCGCGGCCGGCATCGCCAAAGGCTCGGGTACGCCCAACAAGGAAAAGGTCGGAACCGTCACTGAAAAACAGGTGGCGGAGATTGCGCGCCAGAAGATGCCTGACCTGAACGCGGCATCGCTGGAATCGGCGATTAAGAGTGTGAAGGGTACGGCGCGCTCGATGGGAATTGATGTAACGGCCTAAACCACAGATTTGAAATTGGAAATTTTCAATTTTCAAATCCGTCAACAACACCACGCCGCGGCAATCCGCATTCGCTGACGGGGTGGGAGACGAGGAAAACGAATGGCACACAAAGAAGGAAAAAACATCACGAAGGCGCGTCAGGCGGTGGAGAACCGTCCGTACAAGCTGGAGGATGCGGTGCCCCTGCTGCAAAAAGTTAAGTTCGCCAAGTTCGACGAGACGGTGGACCTGACGATGCGGCTCGGTGTCGATCCCAAGCACGCCGACCAGATGGTGCGCGGCACCGTAGTGCTGCCGCACGGCCTGGGCAAGAGCAAAAAGGTACTGGTCATCGCCAGCGGCGACAAGGTGCGCGAAGCGGAAGCGGCGGGCGCCGATTTCGTGGGCGGCGAGGAGATGGTGGAAAAGATCCAAAAGGAAAACTGGACCGACTACGACGCCGTCATCGCCACGCCCGACATGATGCGCGCCGTGGGACGCTTGGGCAAGGTGCTCGGTCCCCGCGGCCTGATGCCGAACCCGAAGACGGGCACGGTCACCACCGACGTTGCGCGCGCGGTCGCGGAAATCAAGGCCGGCAAGGTCGAGTTCCGCACCGACAAGACCGCGCTCATCCACGTTCCGGTGGGCAAGATCAGCTTCACCGCGGACAAACTGGTGGAGAACGCGACGACCGTTATCACCAGCGTGCTGAAGGCGAAACCCGCGGCCGCCAAGGGCAAGTACGTCAAGGGCGTGTACCTGAGCTCGACCATGGGCCCCGGCGTTCCGCTCGACATCACCGCGGTGGAAGCGGCGAGCAAGGCGTAACCAGCAGCCAGCCGCAAGCGGTTCGCGGCCGAAAAAAGGATTCTGCAATGGCAGTCACCAGAGCGAAAAAGATCGAACAGACGGAAGTGCTGAGCCAGGACATCAAGCAGGCCACCACGGCCATCCTGGCCACCTTCACGGGCATGAAAGCGTCGCAGAGCGAAGAGCTGCGCAAAACCGTCCGCGGTGCGGGCGCCAAGTTCCAGGTGGTCAAGAACACGCTGGCGGAGCGGGCAGGCGCGGGCACGGCCTTGGAGTCGGTGCTCAAGGGCCTGGTGGGTGTGAACTCCATCGCCTACACCACCGGCGATCCGGTGGTCCTGGCGAAGGCGCTCCAGAAGTACGTCAAGGACAATCCGGTACTGAAGTTCAAGGCCGGCGTGGTCGATGGCCGGGTCATCAACGTGAAGGAAATTGAAGCGTTGGCGACCATGCCGTCGAAGGAAGAAGTCATGTCGAAGTTGCTCTTCCTCATCAACGCTCCGGCGCAGCGCCTGGTCACGGTGATGAACGCCGTGGGCCGCGACGTGGCCGTGGTGATCAACCAGGCCGTGCAGGAAAACAAGTTTGGCGGCGGGGAAACCGCTGCTGGAGCATAAGAGAGTTGAAATTTGAAAGTTCCGAATTTGAAAATTTCAAATTCTAAAATTTCAAATTTCAATGGGGTTCGGTTATCGGTTGTCAGGGGTTGTGGGCGGCAAGCCGGTCGCGTTGTCTGGCGCGATCGGAGTGCGGCCCGCACTGGAAATCTGGCAAGGGATAACAGGTCGAAAAAACAACTGATAACGAAAAGTGGAGAACTGAAATGGCGGATCTGCAACAGTTAGAAGAACAGATTGTTGGGCTGTCGCTGCTCGACGCGGCGCAGCTCGTGAAGAAGCTGGAAGAGCGTCTCGGCGTTTCGGCCGCGGCTGCGGCCCCGGTCATGATGGCCGGTGGCGCGGGCGCGGGTGCGGCGGCGGCTCCGGCGGAAGAACAGACCGAGTTCGCGGTCGTGCTGAAGACCGTGGGCCCCAACAAGATCAACGTCATCAAGGCGGTTCGCGAAGTCACCAGCCTGGGCTTGAAGGAAGCCAAGGACCTGGTGGATGGCGCGCCGAAGACGATCAAGGAAGGCGTCAGCAAGGAAGAGGCGGCGACGATCCAGAAGAAGTTCACCGACGCCGGCGCCACGGTCGAAGTCAAGTAGTTTTCGCGAGTGCGGGGGCCGGGCGTGCCCGGCTTCCGCGCCAGCGTTTTCGCGCGCAGTTGATATCTGAATCAGGACAGTTCCGGCCGGCATCAAAAACCTACCGATTCTGTACTGACCAGGCGAAAGCGGCACTCCACGATGCGCGCAGTCGGCGCATGGCGGGGGACCCCGCAAAACATTACGGCGGACGGTTCTGCAGGCCGCGGAACCAGCGGGACTTCTCGGAGGGCGTGGGCGCCGAAGAGGGTTCCGGCGAGGGCAGGCCAACGTTACATCTGGCGCTTAAAGAAGATTTAACCGATGTGCCGGCCGCGGCGCTCTCGGGGACACCTGTCCTCCGGGGCGCTGTGATGTCTTTTCGCCTGCAAGAAGCTTTTTAGGGCTCGTTCTTGGGCCAGATACAGGCTGTTGGGACACGCCGATTGGCGTGATCGATGGCCGTTGTTAAGACTGCTAAATCCCGGCGCGAATTGAGCGGCGTGATCGGGATGAGATGTGGCCCCGGACCTTCGGGGACCGCTCAGGAGTCATATGCCGATTAAAAAGAACGCCACCCGTAAGCGTTTCGACTTTTCCAAGATTCCGACGACGATCCAGATTCCGAACCTGATCGAAGTGCAGAAGCGCAGCTACGACCGCTTCCTGCAAATGGACCGTTTGCCCAGCGAACGTGACGATGCCGGCCTCCAGGCCGTATTCCAGTCGGTCTTCCCGATCAGCGACTTCCGCAACGTCTCGCAACTGGAGTTCGTCGATTTCGCCATCGGCAACTGGGAGTGCAAGTGCGGCCACCTCAAGGGGTTGCACCACCTGCGCACCACCTGCCGCAACTGCGGTTTCACCGTCATCACGGACCCGTTCCACCCCGGCGAAGTGCTCTGCCAGCGCTGCGGTACGTACAACGCCAACACCCCCGATTTCTGCAACAAGTGCGGTGACCCGGTCGGACTCCAGCTCAAGTACGACGTGGCGGAGTGCGAAGAGCGAGGCATGACTTACTCGGCCCCGTTGAAGGTCACCATGCGCCTGACGATCTTCGACAAGGACGCCGAGACCGGCAACCGCTCCATCCGCGACATCAAGGAGCAGGAAGTCTTCTTCGGCGACATCCCGCTGATGACCGCCAACGGCACCTTCATCATCAACGGCACCGAGCGCGTCATCGTCAGCCAGTTGCACCGCTCGCCGGGCGTATTTTTCGAGAGCGCCAACAACCGCACCTACTTCCTCGGCAAGATCATTCCCTACCGCGGATCCTGGGTGGAGTTCGAGTACGACCAGAAGAACATCCTCTACGTCCGCATCGACCGCAAGCGCAAGTTCCTGGGCACCATCTTCCTGCGCGCCCTCGGCCTGCGCGGCGACGAGGACATCCTGCGTACCTTCTACACCGTGGACCGCCTTGCCCTGCGCAACAACAAGGTGTACTGGACGCTGGAAACGGGCGTCGAGCGGCCCACCAACCTGGTCGGCATGAAGCTTTCGCACCGCGTGGTCACCAGCAAGGGCGAGGAGATCGGGCACGCCGGACGCAAAGTGAACCCGGCGCTCATGCGCGAAATCCATAAGGCCCACATCAGCGAGATCGAAGTCGAGCCTGCCGACCTGGAAGGCGCATGGACGGCGAGCGACATCGTCGACACCAGCACCGGTGAGGTCCTGCTCGAAGCCAACCTGGAGATCACGGCCGACAAGCTGAGCCGCTTCCTGGAAGCCGGCATCAGCGAGATCCACGTGTTCTTCCCGGAGCGCGACGACGTGGGCATGGTGGTCAGCCAGACGCTGCGCCGTGACTCCGTCAAGACGCCGCAGGAAGCCCTGATCGAGATCTACCGCAAGCTGCGTCCGGGCGATCCGCCCACCCTCGACACGGCGACCGCGCTCTTTCACGGCATGTTCTTTGACCCGCGCAAGTACGACTTCTCGCGCGTGGGCCGCTTGAAGTTCAACATCAAGCTGTACGAAAAGCAGGACGCCACCAGCCTCGACAGCCGCACCCTGGAGCCGGAAGACTTTTACGCCACCATCCGCTACCTGTTGAAGCTGCGCAAGAACATCGGCTCGGTGGACGACATCGATCACCTCGGCAACCGCCGCGTGCGCGCGGTCGGCGAGCTGCTCGAGAACCAGTTCCGCATCGGCCTGGTCCGCATGGAACGCGCCATCAAGGAAAAGATGAGCGTGTACCAGGAAATGTCCACGGCCATGCCGCACGACCTGGTCAACGCCAAGCCGGTGATGGCGGCCATCCGCGAGTTCTTCGGGTCCAGCCAGTTGTCGCAGTTCATGGACCAGACCAACCCGCTGTCGGAAATCACGCACAAGCGGCGCCTGTCGGCCCTGGGGCCGGGCGGCCTCTCGCGCGAGCGCGCCGGGTTCGAAGTCCGCGACGTGCACCCCACGCACTACGGCCGCATCTGCCCGATTGAGACGCCGGAAGGTCCGAACATCGGCCTCATCTCGTCACTGAGCTGCTACGCCCGCATCAACGACTACGGCTTCATCGAGTCTCCTTACCGCAAGGTGAAGGGCGCGCGCGTGCTCGACTTCATCCAGGTGGTCAATGCCGGCGACAGCGAACACCGCGTCGGCGACCACATCGAGAAGTCGGAACTGCTCAAGGCGAACGCCGATCTGAAGGATCACCGCAAGCGTCCCATCGATTGGGAGCCGTTCTCGTTCTACCTGTCGGCATGGGAAGAGGACAAGCACACCATCGCGCAGGCCAACGTCGTGCTTGACGACAAGGGACGCATCGTCGCCGAGCTGGTCAACGCCCGCAAGGCCGGCAACTTCGTGCTCGTCAACCGCGATGAAGTCGATTACGTGGACGTCAGCCCCAAGCAGCTGGTATCGGTCGCCGCTTCGCTGGTGCCCTTCCTCGAACACGACGACGCCAACCGCGCTCTGATGGGCGCCAACATGCAACGCCAGTCGGTGCCCCTGCTGCGCGCGGAAGCGCCTTACGTGGGCACGGGCATGGAAGGGGTTACGGCGCGCGATTCCGGCGCCGTGGTCCTGGCCCGCCGCAACGGCATCATCGACTCGGTGGACTCGGAGCGCATCATCGTGCGCGTCGAGGGCGAGCATCACCCGATGCAGCTCTCGCGCGAGGTGGGCAGCGACATCTACCAGCTCACCAAGTTCAAGCGCTCCAACCAGAACACCTGCATCAACCAGAAGCCGATCGTCCGCAAGGGACAGCGCGTGCTCAAGGGAGAGGTGATCGCCGACGGTCCCTGCACCGACAAGGGCGAACTGGCGCTCGGGCGCAACGTGCTCGTCGCCTTCATGCCGTGGCGCGGCTACAACTTCGAGGACGCGATCCTGGTCTCCGAGAAGCTGGTCAAGGAGGACTACTACACCTCCGTCCACATCGAGGAGTTCGAGATCGAGGGGCGCGACACCAAGCTCGGTCCCGAGGAAGTGACGCGCGACATCCCCAACGTCAGCGAGAGCGCGCTGCGCGACCTGGACGAGAGCGGCATCATTCGCATCGGCGCGACCATCAAGGCCGGAGACATCATGGTCGGCAAGGTCACACCGAAGGGCGAGACGCAGCTCACCCCGGAAGAGAAGCTGCTGCGCGCCATCTTCGGCGAGAAGGCCGGCGACGTGCGCGACGCCTCCCTCACCTGCCCTCCGGGCATCGAGGGCACCGTGGTGGACGTGAAGATCTTCTCCCGCAAGGGGCAGGAGAAGGACGAGCGCGCCAAGACCATCGAGTTGGCGCAGGTTGAAAAGCTGGAAAAGAACCTGGCCGACGAAATCCGAATCCTCACCGACGAGCGCCTCAAGCGTTTGGAGGCGATCCTCGGCGGCAAGGAAGTCCAGGCCGACCTGCACGACGAGCGCACCAACAAGCGCCTGCTCGTGAAGGGCGTGGTGCTCGACCGCGACGCCATCGAGCTGATCTCGACGCGCAACCTGAAGCGCATCAAGTTCGCCGACAAGGACCCGCGCGTCAACGAGCAGATCGATGAAATCGAGGAGATGACCTCGCGCCAGATTGACGTGCTGCGCAAGATCGTCCACGAAAAAGTCGAGAAACTCCAGAAGGGCGATGAACTGCCGCCGGGCGTGATCAAGCTGGTGAAGGTTTACATCGCCATGAAGCGCAAGCTGAGCGTGGGCGACAAGATGGCCGGACGCCACGGGAACAAGGGTGTGATCGCGCGCATCCTGCCCGAGGAAGACATGCCGTACATGGAAAACGGTGCGCCGGTCGAAATCGTCCTCAACCCGCTGGGCGTGCCTTCCCGCATGAACGTGGGCCAGATCCTGGAAACCCACCTCGGCTGGGCCTCGCACGAACTCAGCAAGAAGATCGGCGAACTGGTGGACAGCAACACCAAGGCCGAGCACATGCGCCGCGAACTGAAGACCCTGTTCAAGGAAACGCCGTTCGGCGGCGAGATCGCCGAACTGGACGATGACGCGCTGGAAGGCCTCGCCGAAAGCATGAAGATCGGCGTGTACACGGGATCGGCCGTTTTCGATGGCGCCCGCGAGCACGAAATCAAGTCGTTGCTCAGCGAGGCCGGCCTGCCCACCTCGGGCAAGACGTCGCTCTTCGACGGCATGACCGGCGACAAGTTCGAACAGCCGGTCACCGTGGGTTACATCTACATGCTGAAGCTGTCGCACCTGGTGGACGACAAGATCCACGCCCGTTCCATCGGTCCGTACTCGCTTATCACCCAGCAGCCGCTGGGCGGCAAGGCGCAGTTCGGCGGGCAGCGCTTCGGCGAAATGGAAGTGTGGGCCCTGGAAGCCTACGGCGCGGCTTACATCCTGCAGGAGTTGCTCACCGCCAAGTCCGACGACGTCTATGGCCGTACCAAGATTTACGAGGCCATCGTCAAGGGCGAGGCGGCCATCGAGCCGGGCGTGCCGGAATCGTTCAACGTCCTCATCCGCGAGCTGCAGTCGCTCTGCCTGGATGTGGAGCTGATCAAGACCGGCGAACGCGCTCTGCTGGCCCAGGCCACGGCAGCGGATTAG
>DAISJI010000087.1:0-9192 GCA_036821585.1 Terriglobales bacterium | reverse complement strand
CTATTTCGCCAGCATCCGCTCCATGAACTTCGTGTCCGTGTTGCCGGCGACGAAGTCCGGATGCGCCAGGATCTTGCGGTGCAGCGGAATCGAGGTGTGTATGCCCTCGACGATGAACATGTCGAGCGCGCGGCGCATGCGCGAGATCGCCTCGTCCCTATCTTTGCCGCGCACGATCAGCTTCGCGATCAGTGAATCGTAGTACGGCGGGACGGTCGCCTCCGCATAGACGGCAGTGTCCACGCGCACGCCGGTCCCACCGGGAGGATTCCACACCGTGATCTTCCCCGCCGAGGGCGTGAACTTCTCCGGGTGCTCGGCGTTGATGCGGCACTCGATGGCGTGGCCGCGGTGGACGATGGGCCCGTGCAGCACCTCGTCCATTTTGGCGCCCATGGCGATCAACACCTGGCTTTTGACGATGTCCACGTCGGTGACCATCTCGGTGACCGGGTGCTCCACCTGGATGCGCGTGTTCATCTCGATGAAGTACAGGCTGCCGTCCTCGTCCATGAGAAACTCGACCGTGCCGGCGTTCACGTAGCCGATCCTGCCGAGCGTGGACGACAGGATTCCGCCCATCCTGTCGCGCAGCTCGGGCGTGACCCGCACCGATGGCGACTCCTCCAGCAGCTTCTGGTGGCGGCGCTGGATGGAGCACTCGCGCTCGCCCAGGGAGACGACGTTGCCGTAGCTGTCGGCCAGCACCTGGAACTCGATGTGGCGCGGCCGCTCGATGAACTTCTCCATGTAGAGGTCGCCGTTGCCGAACGCTGCTGCCGCCTCCGATTGCGCCGAACCGAAGGCGTTGGGCAACTCTTCTTCCGCGCGGATCACCCTCATGCCGCGCCCGCCGCCGCCCGCGACGGCCTTGACGATTACCGGAAATCCGATCTGCCGCGCCCACTCCAGCGCTTCCTCCGGGCTTTGCAGAATACCGTCGGAGCCGGGGAGGATGGGCACGCCCGCCTGCTTCATCGCCTGCCGCGCTTTTTCCTTCTCGCCCATCAGGCGCATGATTTCCGGCGGCGGGCCGATGAACTTGATGCCGCAGGTCTCGCAGACTTCCGCGAAATTCGCGTTCTCGCTGAGCAGTCCGTAACCGGGATGGATGGCGTCCACGTTGGCGATTTCGGCGGCGCTGATTACGGCGGGGATGTTCAGGTAGCTGTCGGCCGGACGCGGCGGCCCGATGCAGATGGCGTCGTCGGCAAACTTGACGTGCAGCGAGTTGCGGTCGGCCTCGCTGTAGATGGCGACCGTGCGGATGCCGAGCTCCTTGCACGCGCAGATGACGCGCAGGGCGATCTCGCCACGGTTGGCAATCAGGACTTTGTTGAAGAGTTTATCCATCCGCTCTCATCACGAGGCGCAAGGGCCTATGCGCCGCGCACGGCGAACAGGGGCTGGCCGTATTCGACCGGTTGGCCGTTGCTGACAAACTTCTTCACCAGCTCGCCGGCAAAGTCGCTCTCGATTTCGTTCATCAGCTTCATGGCTTCAATGATGCACAGGACCTGGCCGACGCTGATGGTGTCGCCCGCCTTGGCGAAAGCCGGCGCTCCCGGTGACGGAGACTCGTAGAAGGTGCCCACGATGGGCGAGCGGATGATATGCAGCCCTGCTTCTTCCACCGCCGGCGCTGCCGGGGCCGAAGGTAGCGCGGAAGTGGCCACGGGAGCGGGAGCCGGGGGCGCCGCGTCCGCCCCGCTCGCGGGTGCCGGTGCGGGCTGGACGGCCACGAAGCGTGCCTCCGGCATCTGTGTTTCGGGTACGGCGCGCTTGATCCGGACTTTGACGTCGCCACGCTCGAGTTCGAACTCGGCGATGTCCTTCTCGATAAGAAATTCGATCAGTTCCTTGAGCTCTTTTTGATTCATCGGCGTGATCGGGTCGCGGCGAACCGGCCGGCCCGTAGGTCTCACAGCTCCATCAATGCCTTGGTCGCGGGGGTAAGGACGTCGCAGCCGCCCTCGCGGACGACCACCATGTCCTCGATGCGGACTCCGCCCCGGCCGGGTATGTAAACGCCGGGCTCAATGGTTATGACCATGCCCGGCGCCAGGACTTCCTGCCGGCCGCGCGCCACGCGCGGCTCCTCGTGGATCTCCAGGCCAACGCCGTGGCCGGTGGAATGCATGAAGTACCGGTCGAGGCGGGCCTTGCGAAGTACGGAGCGCGCGGCGTGATCCACCTCGCCGCAGGTGACGCCGGCGCGCACGGCCTCGGTTGCCGCCTGCTGCGCCTCGCGTACCGCTTCGTACAGATCGCGCTCGGACCGGGAAATTTTCCCCACCCACACGGTACGGGTCATGTCCGAACAATAACCTCGGAGTATAACACCGAAATCGAGGACGACGAACCCGCGCGCGGGTATCGGCGAGGACGTCGCACGTCCGTGCGGGAGCGCTGACCGCTTCCCGGCTGCGACGATCGTTTCAAACGACATTGCCTCCGCGCCGCGCTGCCGTGCTGCGTACTCCATCTCGGCAGCGACATCGGTTTCCTTTACGCCCGGACGAATCTGTTTTAGCGCAACCTCGAGCAGCGAAGCCCCCAGGTTCACCGAGTCGCGGATCAGCGCGATCTCGTCCGCCTCCTTTACCTGGCGCAGTTTCTCGACCATGCCGCCCGCCTCGCGAAGCCGGGAACCGGCTCCCATCGTGCGTTTCAGGGCAGAGCGCGCCGCCAGCGTGGTGTGCTGCGCCTCCACTCCGAGCCCACGCATGCCACGCTCTCCCGCCCACTTTGCCGCGGCGCTCAGAGGACTGCCTTTGGCGATGACGATCCGGGCGCCCTGCACCTCAGCGCGCGCCTGCGCGGTATAGCGGCCGTCGGTGAAAAACACCGGCTTCCCCCGGTGCATCACCAGGACGCCAGAGCTGCCGGTGAATCCGCAGAGGTAGCGCAGGTTGGGCAGGTGCGTCACCAGGAGCGCGTCGAGACGGCCCAGATGGTCGCGTAGAGCCTGCTGGCGGCGAGCGTAGTCCATGGCAAAGAGACTAAATGAAGAATGAAGAAGTAAGAATGAAGAATAGAAGAACGGCGGTGCTACGGCTGTTCTTATCCTTCATTCTTCATTCTGAATTCTTCATTCAAACAGAAAGCCCCCGCTCCTTGCGCGGGGGCCTGGCTAAGTGGATGGTTGGCCGCTTAGTTTAGACGATCTTCGGTGTGATGAAGAAGATCAGTTCCTGGGTCGAGGTCGTAACCGAGCGGTGCTTAAACAGATTACCCAGCACCGGGATGTCACCCAGCAGCGGAACCTGGGTCACGTTGATCGAGTTCTGCGTCTGGATGACGCCGCCAATCATGATCGTCCCGCCGTCGTTGACCAGGACCTGCGTGGTTTCCTGTTGCGTGATGAGCGCTGGGTTGCCGCTCACCTGGTGGCCGAAGTCGGGCGTCGTATTCTCGACGTCGATGTTCATGAAGATGGTGTTCTCGGCCGTGATCTGCGGGGTGACCTGCAACCGCAGCGCCGCTTCGATGTACTGCGTGGTGGCCGGGCCGCTCAACTGCGAGGCGGTCACCACCGGGATGCGGATACCCTGTTTTACTTGCGCCTGGATATTGTTCTGCGTCACGACGCGCGGACGTGACAGGATCTTGAGCAGGCCCTTGCTTTCCGCCATCGTCAGGATAGCGTCCACGCGGTAGGCCGAGGTGGCGTTGGAGAAGGAGATGCCGCTCGACGGCCCAACTGCGCCCAGGTTCGAGAACAGCGGGATCGCCGAGCCGGTCACGAAGTACAGCGGGTTCGGGATAGTCAACTGCAACGGAGATGTCCCCACTGCGCCGGCGCCGCCGACAGCCGTCACGCTGTTGCCGGTTCCGAAGCCGAGTTGCACGCCGATGTCGCGCGCGAAGTTGCGGGTCGCGGCCACCACGCGGGCTTCGATTTCAACCTGTTGCGTCTTGCGGTCGAGCTCGCGCAGCAGGCGCTGGATGTCCGGAATCGTGCTCGGAATGTCGGTGAGGATCAGTGCGTTGGTGCGCGGGTCGGCAATCACGTCGCCGCGCGCCGAGAGAAATTTTTTCACGATCGGCACTACGTCGGCCGCGTGAGCGTAGCTGAGAAAGTGCGTGTACTGGGTCTTATCGACCGACAGCGCCTGCGCTTCCTGCTGGGCGCGCCGGCCTTCCGCTTCAGCGCGGAAGGTATCGCGGGTCGCGATGCGCAGGACGTTGCCCTCGAGCCGCTTGTCGAGGCCGTTGTTCTGGAGGACGATGTCGAGCGCCTGGTCCCACGGCACGTCGTCGAGCACCAAGGTCAGCGTGCCCTTCACGTTGGGATCGAGAATGAGGTTGAGCCCGCTGATCTCGTGGATCAGGCGGAAGAAGTCCTTCAGGTCAACGTCCTTCAGGTTCACCGAGATGGGCTCGCCGGTGTAGTGGCCCGCCCCTCCCATCGGCGGCAAAGGACGCTGCGCCTGCTGCTGTTCGGCGGCCAGATTGGCAGCCACCGGTTGCGCCAGCGTCGCACTTGTCGGCGGGGCCAGGATGGCATCCGGGTTCCCCTGCGTGGTGGCGCGCATGATGTTGGCCGCCGCTACCGCCACCGTTTTGGGTTCCATTGCCGGCCGCTCCGGCGCGGGCGACTTCGCCTTAGAGGACGGCTCCTGAACGAAGAAGTCCTGCGCCGCTACCTGCTTCTTGGACGCGGCCGCGAGTTCCTTCTGTGCGACTGGCGGCGCCGTTTGCGCCACTGTCGAGCGCAGGCGCAGCGAAAAATTGTTCCCCGCCATTACGACCACGTAATCCTGCGGCGACGCCAGATCCACTACCACGCGCGTGACCGGCGGATTCACCTGGTAACGTCCCATGCGCACGGCCTTGATCTCAGGTCCATTCACCAGGATCGGACGCTGCGTGCCGACCGGCACTGCGTTCGGAATATCGAGGACCAGGCGGTCGGGCGAGGTTAGTTTCATGACCTTGGGCGTGACCGGCGCGCTGGCGCTGATCTCGACTTCCATCCCGCCCTTGCCGCGCAGCACGGCCACGTGCTTCACGTGCACCGTACGTCCCGACGCGGCATGTGCCTCAGGCTCGGCGGCTTGCACAGCAGCCGGCGCCGGCTTCTCGACGGCGGAGGAAGCGGTCTTAGCGCTCTCGTTCTCCGACACGCGAACCTCCAGCCCGCCGGTCACCGGCGTGACGTTCACCATGGCGCCTGGAGTCAGCGTGAGTTCCACGCGTGCGACCTCGGACCCGTTCGCTCCCGCGTAGGCGAGGATGCGATAGGACACGACGCCAGGCTTGTTCACGGCCTGTGCCATGTCTTTGAGCTTGCCGGCGGTAACGCCCGCGAGGTCGACCAACAACAGGTTGTCGACGGGTCGGTACTCGGTGTGGGTGAAGGCGCCGTTCGCGTGAAGAAGAACGGTGGTCGCGTGGCCCTGACCGGTTACGTTAACGTTGGTGAGCTGCGGATTGGCAGCCAGCGCCATCGCGCCCGCGAACAGCGTCAGGAAAATTACACCCAGCAATTGCTTCAGCCTCATCTCGTGTCTCCCCACGCGCAGGGTCAAACGACGCCTGTGAGCGTGTGCGGTACGATCGCCGCGTCAAGGTTAGCCGCCTTCGCGTCCCAATGCCGCATCGATTGCGACTCGGAACCACGAGGGTTACTGCTCCGAAGGGTTCGGCCGACTTCTGAAACTGCGTACTGCCGGTACAACTTTTCTTGCGCCCCGCGAATTCGAGCTGCGGGGGTCGTGCCAAAACTTCGCCGGGTACTACACCGGCGGCGCGGAAACGCGCTTCACGATTTCGCGCGTGCTCTGTTTGCCGGTGCGGTCCATCACGTTCTCGCGAAACATCACCGAGTCGGCGGTGATCTTCACCACGTAGCCGTTAAAGACGGAATCGCTCTCGCGCAGGAAGTAGGTAACCTTGCGGGTCGAGCTCTCGACCACCGCAATCGGCCCTGACTGGGCGCGCACGATGCCGCGCAACTGGATGGTATCGATCGCCAGGCACTTCTTGCCGACCGTGCAATTCGGGCCGCCGGCCGGGCCGCCCTCGCGGACCGGGCTGATGAACGGATCGCGCTTGCCGTGCGCCTGCGCCTTGGCCGGCGCGACCGGGGCGTGCGCCGCGGCCCTGGTTGCCGGCGCCGCCTTGGTGATGGGCGCGTTCACGCTGTCGGGTGCGACCTTCTGGCTCGGCGGGGCCGTTTGCGCGATTGCCGCTAATCCAAAGATCAGGCAAAAGAAAACAAGTATCCGTGCCTTCATTGAGTCCTCTACTTCTTCGCCGGAGCGGCAGCAGGAGCCGCCGCCGGCTGAGGTTCATGGCTGAAAAACGTGGTCGTCTGGCAGCTCACCACGACGCTTTCCGTTGCCGACCACTGGTACGTCTTGCGCACGCCGGCTTCGCCGGACTTCTTCACGCTCGCCATCCGCAGGTTCGAAACGTTGACGATGCGATCCAGGTGCGCGATGTTTTCGAAGAAGCGGAGCACCGAGTAATAGGGGCCATCGATGTCGATGTCCCACGGGACCTCGGTAAAGAACTCCTTGGAGGTCGTCGGCTTCGCTTCGTAGCGTCGGATCTCGATTCCCGCTTTGCGCGCTTCCGCCTGCATCATCTCCATGAACTGCGGCACTTCCTTCTCGTCGGGCACGATGCGCTTCATCTGCTCCAGCTGGTCTTTCAGCGTAGCGATGCTGCGCTCCATGTCCGCCTTTTTGTCCGCGTAAGGCCGCAGGGCGGCGTTCTCCTCCTCCTTGGCCTTCAGCGTCGCGCGTGTTTCGCGGTTGTGCTTGTCCATGTCCTGGTAGACGAACCAGTACAGGGCGCCCGTGATGACTACCAGGAGGCCGATGACCACGGCCAACTGAACCTTGCCCGGCAATTCCGTGAACTTCGCCATATGCGCCGCCCTAGCTCTTCTGAATGTTGCGCTCGCAGACGAGCATGAAGGAGAAGGCCGACATGTCCTTCACCGCCTCGTCCTGGAACGTAGTTTTGATTTCGACGTTTTTGAAGTAGCCCGACGCCTTCAAGTTCCGCATCAGATTGGCCACCGCATCCACGCTCAGGGCCACACCGTCGAGCGTGATGTTGTTACCGTCCTCGCGCATCGAGTTGAGCCACACGGCGTCGGTCCGGTTGACCGTGTCGCCGATCATGCTCAGCAGCATCGCCGGACCCTTCTGGTTTTCCTGGAGCTGGTGGATCACGTTCACCCGCCGCTCGTATAGGTCCTTCTGCTTCTCCAGTTCGAGGTACTTGGCCTTGATGTCGGACAGCCGCAGGTTCTCGCGCTTGGCCTCGTCAATCTGCCCTTGCATCTTGATGGCATCCTTTTGCAGCGAGTTGTAGTAGTACCAGTTGCCGCCGGCGCCGATGGCCAGCAGGACGAGCAGCACGATCAGCATGTTCGGCGCGCCGCCGCCCACTCCGGAAAGCGATCCGGACGCACGTCTGCCTCTCTTCGCTTTGGGACCGCCCAGCAGGTTTATGCGGATCATAGGTCTTCAAAACTCCTTAGGGCCAACCCCACGGCTACCGCGAGTTGTCCAGCATTGTTCCCGATCAATTCCGCCATCGGGCCGCCTTCGGCGTACCCAATGCGGGCGAACGGGTTCAGCACCTCTACCGGGAGCGAAAACTCCTGGCGCAATGCCTCGATCAATCCCGACACCTTCGACGAACCGCCCGCCAGGTAGATCCGTTCGATATGCTCGCCGGCCGCCGTGGCCCGGAAGAAGTCGAACGTCTTCTGGATCTCCAGCACGATGATTTCGGTCACTTGCTGGAGGATCGGGACTTTGGCGTCTTCGCTGACCGTGCCCACCTTCTGGCCGAGCTTCAGGGCCTCGGCATCGTCGAAGCTGAGGTCGAGCTCTTTTTGCAGCGAATCCGTGTATTGGTGGCCACCGACGCTGACGTCGCGCGTAAACAGCGGCGTCGAGCCTTTTACGATGTTGATGTTCATCACGCTGGCGCCCAGGTTGAGCAGGGCCACGGTCGCCCCCGGCGCCGGCTCGTAGTTGTATTCGTAACAGTTCTGCAGCGCGAAGGCGTCGATATCGACCACGGAGGGCGCCTTGCCCGCCATGTTCAGGACGTTGGTGTAGTTCAGGATCTTGTCCTTCTTCACCGCCACCAGCAGCACGTCCATCTGCGGACCGGTGAGGTCCTCCGACAGGATCTGGTAGTCGATGTTCACCACGTCGATGTCGAATGGAATGTGCTGCGCGGCTTCCGTCTTGATGCTGTCGGCGAGCTGCTCGTCGGTCATCGTCTGCACCGAAATGCGCTTCACAATGACCGAGTGCCCGCTCACGCTGGTCGCCACGTTCTTGGTCTTGATGGCGGAATCCGTGAACAGCTTGGTAATGGCCGTGGAGACGCTGGGCGAATCCATAATCATGGAATCCACCACCACGTCCGACGACAGTGGCTCCACCCCCAGGTGGGCCAGCTCGATCCCGGTCCGCGTGCGCTTCAGCTCGACGGCCTTAATGCAACTGGACCCGATATCGAGCCCGACGATTGTTTTGCTTCCACCAAACATGCTTCGCCCCTATCGCCCGCCCGCGACATGCGCGGCTTTGGGCCTCTTCTTGTCCCGGCTTTCCCGCATCGTGGTTTTGTCTTCCATCCACTGGTCGAGCTTGGACTTCTTGAATCGCCAGCGGTTCCCCAGCTTGAAGGCGGGAATCTTCTCCTCGTACACGTACTTGTAGAGCGTGTCGGGACTCACGCCCAGATACTGCGAGGCCTGGCGAATATTCATTACTTCACGCGACTCGGCCATATAACTCGCTAGCCCTTTCCACGGAGGTAAAACGCCGCCCGCACTTTCCTCGCGGTGAGTCGAGTCCTGACGCCCCGGGGGTCAAGTTCTGACTGACCTGATTCCCTTGCCCGGGAATCCTGTTGCTAAAAACGCGTGCCAAAGAGAAATTTTCTCTGCTGTCTCGGGGGGAAAACCTTGAGCGCAGGAGTTTATAGCACTGTTACTACCGGGCTGGTCAAGCATTACTTTGGGTTTTGTCTGTAATTACCGGGTTTTCTTGGAAGTACGCCAAATATTATCGGACGTCACAATCCGACAGGTTGCGTGTTTTCCACAGGCCTACCACAATGGATAGTGGTGTTTATGCAAACGGTTCGAAAAATTGCCGTAACCGTCCCAAAGGTAGCTGTACCTTCGAATTGAGCCTCGGGGACATG